>NZ_JBHXAY010000059.1:0-43246 GCF_042728775.1 Nocardia sp. NPDC060259 | reverse complement strand
ATCGACACCTTCGAAATCTGTGCTGGCATGCAGCCTGCAGGTGACGCGTACGGCGGACTCGTACCCCGATTCGTCCGGTTCGAGTCGGCGATGGATCACTTCCACGGGTCCTCTCCCCTCACCACGGGACAGAAGACTCCCGTACTTGCGTGCAGTTGCGGGGAATTGGGCTGCTGGCCGCTGCTGGCTCGCATAAGCCTGACCGGCGACCTTGTCGTGTGGGACTGCTTCGAACAGCCCTACCGCACGACTCGTGACTACACCGCATTCGGTCCATTCCTGTTCGACCGCAACCAGTACGACAAAGCCGTCCAGGGACTCAGCACCGCAATCGCCGCCCACGAATGAAACGCCCAAGACACACCTGACCGTTGAGCAAGCGCATCAGCGAGACCGCTCTCGAGAAGATCCTGTATTGCCGCGACCCGCGCTGACCGAACCGGGCACCGCGGCATTTCGGAGGATCAACGATGCGAGGCCGTACGACAGCCAGCAGTGTGCGCGCGTGCCGAGTATGTGGCGACTTCGCCTGCACCGCCCGGTGTGATGAAACCTGGCTCCGGCGCAGCCATCAGCCGAACAGATCGGGTCAGGTCCCGCGGCGGGCCTCGACTCGCTGTCCAATCGCGATGATCGAATAGATCAGGCTCCCCACCAGCGCGACGAAGCCGACGACCAGCGATATCAAACCTTCGTTCTGATTGGCCGACCGCTGCTCGGCGTAGCTGCGCTCACGCACCGTGGAGCCATCGATCTCCTGGCAGCGATCGCCGCGGCTCATCTGCTGGTAGCCGCACGACACCCGGGTCTCGGTCAGTTTGTCGTAGCTGTTCGTGAAGCTGCCGATCGCGATCACCACACCGAACAGCACCCAGACCACAGCACGCATCGGCCATCCCCCATAACACTCGCTCCCACCGATCGTGGGCTGACAGGAGATTAGCAGCGGCTGTGGGCGTGATGACCAAGGGTCGTGCTGCGGCCGCCGCGGTTCAAAGGATCTGCGGCTCAGAACGTCCGCATCTGCCGATGGCGTGTATTCGCCTTGGCGACCTCATCGGTCATGATTGGCCCATGTCCATGATCACGATGTACTGGCCACGCGTTTCGGCCGGACAGTCACGCCCAGCAGCATTCCCGTACGACAGAGATTGGATCACTGTCGGCTGGTACGGAACTCGGCCGAAGTTGCCAGCTCGTCGATTCCTGGCAGGTTGACTGCGTCGGCGCGGCATCGACTGGATGCCCCTGTGTGAAGACGAGTTCCGCTGGTGGAATCCACCAGCGGAATGTCCCGGCCCGCTGCCACCCATAGGGACTGTGGTCGAGATCCATAGTGGCGCGTTACGACGGCTTGGATTGCACCCTCGCCAGCAGACCGGGTTCGAGGTGGCCCAGCTAGGCGTACCTGGACCTTGGCCGGGCGAACGACTTCCCTGGGGCCAGATCGAAGTCACAGCCGCCCACTGGTGCTGGCACGGAGTAACAGACATGAACGGCGGCGCATGGACCTACGGAACAGGCTATGACTGGTGGGGGCTGTACTCCACGCCTTGCTCGAACCGGCCGACAGCGGCCGACAATGAATCCACGGAGTGGCCGTTCTCGATCTACCGGTGATGCTGCTGTCAGCGCACTGTAATGCCGCATACCGCGCTGACAGCGTCGGCCATAGTCCGCAGTGTCGGGTTAGATCCGTTGCGGCTCAAGGCATCCTGACCGTGGTCTACGTGCGTTCGGGCAACGTCGGATTTGGGCCGGTGGTCGCAATGGCTGTCAGACTGGCTGGATGAACCTTGATGCACGGGCGCGGGCACTGTCCTCTTTGCACGGTTTGGCGGTAGGGGACGCGTTCGGGGCGTGTTTCGACGACGCTATCAATCATGGCGCGCTGCGGTCGCGAACCCTGTTGCCTGGGCCGTGGTTGTGGACCGACGATACGCAGATGGCGTGCTCGATTTTCGCTGTGCTCAGTGCCCACGGTCGAATCGATCAGGAGGTGCTGGCTCGTTCCTTCGCTGAGCATTACGACATCTATCGCCGATACGGGCCCGGGACAAGCCGGATCCTGCGGCTCATGCGGCAAGAGGGCTATCACTGGCGTGAACTTGCTCAACAGGCACGCGAGGGGCAGGGTTCGTGGGGCAATGGTGCCGCTATGCGAGTGGCGCCGCTGGGTGCGTGGTTCGCCGACGACCTTGACCGGGTCGTCGATGAGGCGACAGCTTCGGCGGTAGTCACTCATGCCCACCCCGATGCTGTAGCCGGTGCGGTCGCGGTGGCTGTCGCTGCTGCCTTGTTCTCGGCGCAACCGCAGCTACGCCGCAGTCAGTTTCTCGGTACAGTGGCCGCCCGGACGCCGGCTGGCCCGGTCCGAGACAAGATCAGAGAAGCCCGGGATGTCCGCGATTCTGTCACTGCGGCTGTGGAATTGGGAGTCGGACACGACACCTCCGCGCTCGATACCGTCCCGTTCTGTCTCTGGGTCGCGGCTCACCACGGCCATGATTTCGCCGACTCGTGCTGGACAGCCGCCTCGGTGGGCGGTGATCGTGACACCACATGCGCAATCATCGGCGGCATTCTCGGTGCCAGCCCCGTCCTCGAGGGCGTGCCGCCCGAATGGTTCGCGAGCTGCGAGCTGCTACCTGAATGGGCAACCGCGGCTGTACCGCTCGCATGAAAGCGCGCTGTAATGCCGCTGGGCGCGGTCGCGAATGTCCGCATCTGCCGATTACCGAGCGGGGCAATCTCGGCCCGATAGCCGGACTAGCTGAGTGGATGCGGTGGTTCCACACCTATTCGCGGGTTTTCACTCGATCTCGTCGTACTCAGCGCTTGGGCTTACCAACTCGGGGTGGGTCTGCCAGTAGGAGCCATGCAATCCAACCATCGCCCAGTGCCAGGCTTCGTCGTGGAAGACGAGACCGCGGCACGGCGTGTCCGGTTCCTCGTAGTAGTAGAACGCCATTGCGTCGGCGTCGGCCTCGGCGCGTGCCTTCCCGCCATACCGTTGCAGCACCCAAGCGAAGCGCCGCCGCTCGGCCTCCAGCGTCGCGACGTACTCATCTTCGTTACGCCACTCAGGATCAACGTCCACCCGATCAGCGTAGAGTTGGCGACCTTCCAGCGGGAAGTCCACAGCCCAAGACCTCAGCCAATGTCCGGCAATGCCGCTGGGCGCGCGTTGAGCCGACCATGATCACTGGTCGGCCTGGCCGCACGGCGAACATCCGATACTGCCGACGAGCGTGCTATCCAGCGTGGTCGCAGGCGATCTGGGGCCGGTGCGGGTGTGCGGTGATGACTGAGCTGTCGCCGGGTGGTCAGCGGCCACTGCGCGGTTTACTCACCAACGCGCGGCCGCGTTCCAGGGTGAGGCTGTACGCCAGAACAGGGTCGGCGAGCAGCGCTACCGGGGCGATGTGATCTGGAGTGCGGGGCTGCCAGTGCGTCATCGCGGCCTCGAGCGCATGCCACAGTGCCGTCGGGCCGGAGTGGTGTTCAGCGAGCGCGTTTCGCACCGCGGTGTCGAAGGCCTGGTTTCCGTAGGTGAGCCGATAGCCTGGCTGCTGCACCCGCATTCGGTACTCGTCGATGGCACGACCGATCTCGAACGCTGTGTCGTTCTGGGCAGTTTCGAGGATCTGGGCGACTTCGAGCGCGGAGTAATGCGAGGACTCATCGCTCCACAGCTCCAGCCACGGTCTCCAGTTCATTCCATGAACGCTACGAGTAGCCGCCGACGAGTTCGGCATGCGTGATGGGGCAGATGTTCGTCCAGCGATTGTCGTCAAGGCCGGCATGCCGAGTTCTGTCGCTGTGGAGCCCGTTGCAGGCTGGCGTCGTGGAAATGCTCGCGTGCAGGTCCCGACCGGTGAGCTTGACTATCGTGGAGGCGTGGGCATCATGGGCGAACTGTTTCCGGGTAAGAAGCTGCAGAACGAAGGCAGTGGTGACAGCGATGGCCAGGGCCACCATCCCGCGCTGGCGATCGACCTCGATGCGGGTGTGGTCCGGCTGTCCGGCCCCGGTACGCATCCGAACCCGCCGCAAGATTCCGACGACGACTGACCTGGAGCAGCGGCCGGTCACCAGCGGTTGCTGCCGGTGGTCGATCCGAGTGCGCGGTCGAGGCGCCGGCGCAGCGAGTTCCGCTTCCTCACGACGGCATCCAGGTCGGCAGTCGTTCAGGGAATCAGTGCTCTGACCTCCTCGGCTGACGAGCAGGTCAGCGCGCGGGTGGCGAGTGCGCGGCACGATGTCGAATCCAGTTCCCGGACGGCGGCTTTCACCAGTGGGATCGAGGGCGGGCCGACGCTGAGCTCGTGGACGCCGAGACCGAGCAGCACCGGGGCCGCGGCTGGGTCGGCGGCCGCTTCGCCGCAGACCGCGACTCGTGCCCGGCCCGTGGCTGCCCGGCTCACGGTGTCGATCAGATGCAGGACGCCGGGGTCGAGGGGGTCGGCGAGGGAGCCGAGGGATTCGTTGCCGCGTTCGGCGGCCATGGCGTATTGGGTGAGGTCGTTGGTGCCGATGCTGAGGAAGTCGACGTGGTCGGCGAAGGCGGCGGTTTTGGCCGCGGTCGCGGGGACCTCCACCATGATGCCGATGTCCAGCGGAATGTTCTGCGGGACAACTTCACTCAGAATGCGGCGGGCCTCCAGGAGTTCCGCCAGCTGGGTCACCATCGGGAACATCACCCCGACGGGGTGGTCGGCGGCGACCCGGCCGATCGCGGTCAGCTGATCGCGCAGCAGCTCGGGGCGCGCGAGGGTGAGGCGGATACCGCGCACGCCGAGGAATGGATTCGCTTCGGGTGCCTGTTCGATGTAGGGCAGCGGTTTGTCGCCGCCGACGTCGAGGGTGCGCAGGATCAGTTTGCGCCCGTCGAGGGCCTCGGCCAGGGCGCGGTAGGCCTGTTCCTGTTCGTCGATCGATGGCGCGTCCGCCCGGCCGAGGAACAGCAATTCGGTGCGGACCAGCCCGGCGAGGTCGGCGCCGTTGCGCACGGCCGCGGACGCGTCGGCGAGGTCGCTGATATTCGCCGCCACGTGCACGGTAATGCCGTCTCGGGTGACGGCGGGCTTGCCTGCGGCTACGAGGGCGGCGTCGCGCTGATGCTGTTGCGCCACAGCACGTTCGGTGAACTCGGCCAGGACCTCAGGGTCCGGATCGATGACCAGCGCACCGGTTTGTCCGTCCAGCGCGACAGTGGTCCCCGCCCCGGTCTCCAGCACGCGCGTGCCTGCGCCGACGACTGCGGGAATCCCGTGCGCGCGCACCAGAATCGCGCTGTGCGCGGTCGGGCTGCCGTTGGCCAGCACGATACCGGTGACCTGTGCCGGATTCAGCGCGGCAGCCTGGGCCGGTGTGAGATCTGCGGCGACGAGAACGCCTGCGCGGCTGACCAATCGCGTCGCACGCCCTGTCAGTTCGGCGAGCACCTGGTCGCGCACGGCCCGCAGATCACCGGCGCGCGCTCGCTGGTACTCGTCGGGCAGCCGATCCAGTTCCGCCGCACCGGCATCGAGCACGCCGGCCCAGGCGAGGGCAGCGCCCGTTCCCGCCGCGATCCGGGAATGGACGGCGTCGAGCACTTCCGTGTCGTCCAGCAGCACCTGATGCGCCGCGAAGATGCCCGCCTCCGTCCCGGCGGTGACCCGTAGCCGGTCGATTTCGGCGCGCACCCTGCTGATCGCGGCATCGAGCCTGCGTCGCTCGCCTGCAGGAGTCTCGGCTCGTCCGGGATCGTCGAAGTCGGTGGTGTCGAACCGCGCGGCGGCGAGCTGCCAGCTCGGCCCGATTCCGATGCCGGGTGAGGCGGGCAGCGGACCGGTCCCGCGCGCAACGGGCGCGACCTCGGCGACGAGGCCGGGTGCTTCGTCGAAATGGCGTGCGGCGAGGGCGAGTACCCGGTCGACGGCCTCCGCCGCGTCGGCACCGGTCGCCGCGACTTCGAGGCGGTGGCCGGCGAGTGCGCCCAGCGCGGCGAGCCGGCTCAGACTCGAGGCGGGCGCGGGACCGGCGCCGGTGGTGAGATTGCCCAGCAACACGGAACTGTCGAGTCCGCGGACCGCGCCGACCAGCCGGGCCGCGGGCCTGGCATGCAGACCGTGCGGATTGTCGACGATGAATTCGGCCCGTGACACCGGGCCGGACTCGGCGACGGCGAACCCCCGGCCGTTCCACTCGATCTCGCGGGCGAGGTCGGCGGCTCGCTGTACCTTTTCGCGCTCCGAAGTCCCGGGGGCACTCCCGGCACCCGCACCCGCACCCGCACCCGCACCCGCACCCGCACCCGCACCCGCACCCGCACCCGCACCCGCACCCGCACCCGCACCGAGGTGAGTCTGCTTGCCCACCAATGCATTCGATGCCTCGGCCGCTACCTCGTCCAGATCGGCCCCGCCCGCCGCCGACACCGCGGCCGCGATCAGACCTTCGACGAACGGCGCCGCGCACAGCCGCACCCGATGGTCGCCCGCCAGCAGCTCCAGCGCGAGTTCGGCCGAGAGCACCGCACTGCCCAGATCCATCAGCACCAGCACCCCGTCGCCGCTGTCGGCGGCGGCGATGGCCTCCGACACGGCGACGGCGTCGGTCCCGAAGGTCTGCTCGTCCAGCCCGGCCGCGATCTCGATCCGCACCGGCTGCTCGTGCAGCATCTCCCCGGCCAGCGCGGCTGCCGCGTGTGCGAGCGTGTGACTGTGCGAGACCGCGACGATCCCGATCACCGCAGCGCCTGCCTGGCCGCGGCGACAAGCAAGGTCGCGCTGGTAGCGCCCGGATCCTGGTGTCCCACACTGCGTTCCCCCAGATAGGAAGCACGGCCTTTGCGGGCGACAAGAGGGATCGTCGCGTCGCGGCCGGTCGTCGCCGCGGCCAGCGCGGCATCCAGTGCCACCGCCAGGTCTGCTCCGGCGGCAACCTGCTCGTCGAGGGCGTCGGCCGCGGGCACGAGCGCGTCGACCATCGTCTTGTCGCCCAATTCGGCCTTGCCCCGGGCGACAACGCCGCCGAGACCGGCCCGGAAAGCCGCGGCGAAGGTCGGCCCGTCGAGCTCGCCGTCGCCGGTCGCGGTGGCACCGCGCAGGAAGAACGTGCCGTAGAGCGGTCCGCTCGCGCCGCCGACGCTACGAACCAGAACCATGCCGACCTGTTTGAGTACCGCGCCCGCGGTCGGCTGGGGATCGTCATCGAGTGCGGCGACGACGGCCGCGGTGCCGCGCCGCATATTGCTGCCGTGGTCGGCGTCACCGATGGCGGCGTCGAGCGCGGTGAGTTCGTCGGCGTGTTCGTCGATCAGCGCGGCGAACGCACGCAGCCACCGCGTCGCATCGATCGTCGTCATCAGACTCCCCAGCGCAGGGCGGGGGTGCGCACCGGCGCGTCCCACAGCGACAGCAGGTCGTCGTCGAGCTTGGTCAGCGTCACCGAACACCCGGCCATCTCCAGCGAGGTGATGTAGGGGCCGACCAGTGAGCGCGCGATCTCGACGCCGTGCCCGGCGAGGATCCGGGCGACCTCGCCGAACACGATGTACAGCTCGAGCAGCGGGGTGCCACCCAGCCCGTTGACGAAGCAGATCACCTGGTCGCCCCTGGCGAATGGCAGATCGGCGAGGATCGGCTCGACCAGCATCGCGGCCACGTCCTTCGCGGGCGCGAGTGCCGTGCGGCGGCGGCCCGGCTCGCCGTGGATGCCGACGCCGATCTCCATTTCGTCCTCGCCGAGCGCGAAGGTGGGCTTGCCCGCGGCGGGGACCGTGCACGAGGTCAGTGCCATTCCCATGCTCCGGGTGCGCTCGTTCACCGTGCGCGCGACCTCGGCCACTGCCGCCAGCGGCCTGCCCTGTTCGGCCGCTGCCCCTGCGATCTTCTCGACCACCACGGTCCCGCCGACACCACGACGGCCCGCGGTGTACAGGCTGTCCTGCACGGCGACGTCGTCGTCGATGATCACCGACAGCACCGTGGCGCCGGTCTCGGCGGCGGCCAGTTCGGCGGCCATCTCGAAGTTCATCACATCACCGGTGTAGTTCTTGACCAGGTGCAGCACCCCGGCGCCCGCGTCGACGGCGGTGGTCGCGGCCACGATCTGATCCGGCACCGGCGAGGTGAAAACCTCACCGGCGCAGGCGGCGTCGAGCATGCCGAAGCCGACGAACCCGCCGTGCAGCGGCTCGTGCCCGGACCCGCCGCCCGAGAGCAGCGCCACCTTGCCCGGTGTCGGCGGCTCGGCGCGCAACACCAGCCGGTTGTCCAGGTCGACTCGCAGCTCCGGATGCGCCGCGGCCAGACCGGACAGCGCGTCGTGGATCACCGTCGCCGGATCATTGATCAGCTTCTTCATCTGCGCTCTCCTCAGATGGCCCGTGGGATCGATTCTGCCTGGGTCCGCGGACCCCGCGAGCGATTCCTCGAAAGGGCACCCTCGACCGGCGCGCCGCCCGCGCCCGTTTCCGCAGGCCGGTGCCGTCGAATTCCGCTATCGCTGCGCGGAAGCATTGCGCCTGGTCACGACAGTGGCGATAGTTCACGGCACCCGTCGAGAGGGAGTCGCCATGACCACGACCGAACCACCGCGTTCCGGCGCGCAAGCAGTCGACCGCGCGGTGCATGTGCTGAACTGCTTCCACGGGGGCGATCCGGAGCTGTCGCTGAGCGAGCTGGCGCAGCGATCGGGACTGCCGGTGAGCACCACCTTCCGGCTCGCGCAGGCCCTGGTGCGCGGCAGGCTGCTCGAGCAGGACCCGGCCACCGACCGCTACCGGATCGGGCACGGTCTGGCCTGCCTGGCCAGGCCAGCGCTGTCGCGGCTCGGCCTCGATGCCGCCGCGCCGCACCTGTACGCGCTCGCCGCCGGCATCAAGATCACCGTCAGCCTGAGTGTGCCCGATGCGGAGGAAGCCCTCACCGTCTTCCAGGCGAGGCCACCGGTGTCCTTCTGCCACAACCAGATTCCGCAGGAACGCAGACCGCTCACCGCCAGCGCCGTCGGCCACGCGCTGCTCGCGCACACACCGGCCAGGGCCGACCGCGGCAACGGCGAACTGTTCGACACCGTGCGCAGGCGCGGGTTCGCGGTGGAGGAGATCGACAGCGACGAACCGATCCGCGCGATCGCCGTCCCCGTGCTCGGGCCCGACAAGCAGGTGTGGGGCGCGCTGGGTGTGCAGGCGCGCGCGGTGCGCCTCGACCGCGATCTCGTGCGGGCCGTCGTCCCCGCGATGCACCAGATCGCCGTGCGTATCGGTCCGTATTTCCACACCGCCGCCGCTGGTACGGGATTCGACTCACCATGATTTCCACGATGCGAAAACACCATTGCCCGGTCGATATCGGCAGGCGCACTATGTAATTCGATGCGGCGCATCCTTCGCCGCACCTGTAAGGAAAGTCTCGACATGATCGAATCCCCCGCGCTCGTCCGCCGCCGAACGGTGGACCTGATGCGCCTGTCTCCCGGATTCTGTCGTAGCTGACAGCGCGGCGACATTCTCCGTCGCCGATTCGCCTTCTCGTTTCCCGGTAATCCGTTCGCGCGGATCGTCGCGGCGTGCGCCCGTGTGGCCCGCCGCGCGGTCACGCGTGCCGTCGAAAGAACTCCCCATCATGTTGTCCACCATCTTCCGACGACGTCCGCTGCGTGCGCTCGCCGCCGCGCTCGTCGCTCCCGCCGCCCTCGCGGTGGTCACCGCGTGCGGCTCCGTCGAGGCGCCGACGACCGCCGACGGCAAGACCGTGCTGCGCTATCAGGGCCAGACCGGCTTGGTCACCGCCTACGAACTCGCCGACAACCTCGGCTACTTCAGCAAGATCAGCTTGCAGTGGGAGGGTGATACCACCAGCGGACCGGCCAATATCCAGGCCGCCGCCACCAAGCAGATCGAATTCGGCAGCGCGTTCAACGGCGCGGTGGTCAAGCTCGCCGCCGGTGGCGCCCCCGTGCAGTCGGTACTGAGTTCCTATGGTTCCGACGCCAAGTCCTACACCGGCTACTTCGTCCGCGAGGACTCCGGGATCACCAGCGCCCGCGACCTGATCGGCAAGAAGGTCGGCGTCAACACCCTCGGCGCGCACCACGAGTTCGTCACCCGTGAATGGCTGCACCGGCAGGGCCTGACCGAGGCCGAGATCAAGCAGGTCCAGCTGATCGTGGTGCCGCCGGTCAATACCGAGGAAGCGTTGCGCAGCGGTCAGATCGACGTCGGCGCGCTGAACAGCGTGTGGCGCGAGACCGCCGTCGGGCGCGGTGGGGTGCGACCGCTGTTCACCGACACCGCCATCTTCGGCGAATTCGATTACGGCACCTATGTTTTCCGCAAGGATTTCATCGCGGAGAACCCCGAAGCGGTCAAGGATTTCGTGCAGGGCACGGCCCGTGCGACCCGCTGGTTGCAGATCACGCCGCGCGATGAGGTGATCGCCAAGTTCACCGACATCATCACCAAGCGCGGCCGCAACGAGAATCTGAAACTGCTCGACTACTGGCGCAGCTCCGGCATTCCGGTGCCGGGTGCGGTGATCGCGGACAAGGAGATCCAGATCTGGATCGACTGGCTCGAGCGCAACGGGGAACTGCCCAAGGGCAAGATCGCCGCCACCGATCTGTTCACCAACAAGGACAACCCCTACGCCAACGGCACCTACCAGCCGGCCAGCGGCCCGACCGGAGAGGTGGTGGCCGCGAAATGAGCAGCACTACAGCGAAACTCGCGCTGCACGGCGTAGGCAAGCAGTTCGCCGTCCGTGGCGCGGCCGAGAAGTTCACCGCGATCGACGACATCACGATCGAGGTCGGGGCCGGCGAATTCCTCGTCCTGGTCGGGCCGAGCGGTTCCGGCAAGTCCACCCTGCTCGACCTGCTCGGCGGCCTGAGCACACCGAGCTCGGGGCAGATCCTGCTCGACGGCGCACCGATCACCGGCCCCGGCCTCGACCGCGGTGTGGTGTTCCAGCAGTACGCGCTGCTGCCGTGGCGCACCGCCCGCGCCAATATCCAGTTCGGGCTCGAAGCCAAGGGTGTCGCCCGCAAGGAGCGCAGGCAGATCGCCGACCACTACCTGGAACTGGTCGGCCTGGCCGGGTTCGGCGACCGCTACCCGCACGAGCTGTCCGGCGGCATGAAGCAGCGCGTCGCGATCGCCCGCAGCCTGGCCTTCGACCCGGAGGTCCTGCTGATGGACGAACCGTTCGCCGCGCTCGACGCCCAGACCAGGGAGTCGCTGCAGGACGAACTGCTGCGCATCTGGCGCACGACCGGCAAGACCATCCTGTTCATCACCCACGGCATCGACGAGGCCGTGTATCTCGGTCAGCGCGTCGCGGTGCTCACCTCCCGGCCGGGCCGGGTCAAGGCCGTGATCGACATCGACATCGACCGCACCGGCGACAACGATGTCCGCTCCAGCGAACAGTTCCGCGACTACCGCCACCGCATCTGGACCGAACTGCAGAGCGAGGTGAGCCGGGCCCAGCGGCTCGAACTCGCGACCGACGACAGCGCCGCTGCCGCGGACGCGTCCACCGACAGGAGTCCCGCCCATGTCTAGCGCCGTCCCCCTGCTCGTCCGCCCGAGCGAGGTCACCGCCGAACCGGCCACGCCGCGCGGCACCGTCGCGATCCCCAGGCCGGTCCTCCCGGCCGGACTCGTCCGCGCCGCCCGCACCAGCGCCACCACTCTGGTGCGCATCACCAAGCCGCTGCTCGCCTTCGTGCTGCTGCTCGGCGCGTGGGAACTCGCGCCGCGCCTCGGCGTGGTCGACGAGGTGTTCCTGCCACCGTTCTCGGTGGTCGTGCAGGCCTTCGCCGAACTCACCGCCAACGGGCAACTGGGCGAGCATGTTTCGGCCAGCCTCACCCGCTCGGTCACCGGCTTCTCCATCGCCCTGGTGATCGCGGTGCCGGTGGGGATCGCCATCGCCTGGTACAAGCCGGTGTCGGATTTCCTGAATCCGGTCCTCGAGCTGTTCCGCAACACCGCCGCGTTGGCGCTGCTGCCGGTGTTCGTCCTGATTCTCGGGATCGGCGAGACGTCGAAGATCGCGCTGATCGGCTACGCCACCTTCTTCCCGATCCTGCTCAACACCATCACCGGCGTCCGCACCGTCGATCCGCTGCTGGTGAAATCGGCGGTGTCGCTCGGCTTCTCGCCGATCAGGCTGTTCCAGAAGGTGATCCTGCCCGCGGCAGTCCCGTCCATCTTCACCGGAATCAGGATGGCGGCGGCGGGCTCGATCCTCGTGCTCATCGCCGCGGAGATGGTCGGCGCCCGCGCCGGCCTCGGCTACCTCATCACCGCGGCCCAGCAGAACTTCCAGATCCCGCAGATGTACGCGGGCATCGTGGCCATCTCGCTGATCGGCCTCGGTTTCAACTTCGCCCTCGTCGCACTGGAACGCCGCCTGTCGCGCTGGCGCACCTCACCGGCCGACGCCTGACCAGGAGTTCCCCATGTCCCGCAAGACCTTCCATCTCAACGCCTTCCTGATGGGCGTCGGCCACCACGAGGCCGCCTGGCGCCACCCGCGCACCGACGCGCACCGCGTGCTCGACGTCCGGCATTTCCAGAACCTGGCCCGCATCGCCGAGCGGGGCAAGCTCGACTCGGTGTTCTTCGCCGACACCCTCGCCGTCGGCCCGCGCATCGAACGCAACACCCTCGCGGTGTTCGAGCCGGTGACGCTGCTGTCGGCGATCGCCACCGCCACCGAGCGGATCGGCCTGATCGCCACCGCCTCGACCAGCTACAACGAGCCGTTCAACCTGGCCCGCAAGTTCGCCTCGCTCGACCACATCAGCGCGGGCAGGGCGGGGTGGAACATCGTCACCTCCGGCAGTGTCGACGAGGCCTACAACTTCGGCCTCGACGCGATTCCCGAGCACGCCCGACGCTACGAGCGGGCCGAGGAGTTCGTCGACGTGGCTGTCGGGCTCTGGGACAGCTGGGAATCCGAGGCGATCGTGCTCGACACCGAGGCGGGCGTCTTCGCCGACCCCACCCGAGTACACACCCTCGACTACGCCGGGGAGCGATTCCGGGTGCGCGGCCCGCTCAATTCGCCGCGCGGCCCGCAGGGCAGGCCGCTGCTGGTGCAGGCCGGGTCATCGGAGTCGGGCAAGGAGTTCGCCGCGCACCGTGCCGAGGCGGTGTTCACCGCGCAACGCACCGTGGAAGAGGGCGTCCGGTTCTACCGCGATCTCAAGGCACGGCTGGCGAAGTACGGTCGCGCCGAGCACGAACTCAAGGTGCTGCCCGGCCTCGTTCCGTTCATCGCCGACACCGTCGAGGAGGCCAGGGCGCTAGAGCAGGAGTTCACCGACCTGATCTCGCCCGACTACGCGCTGCGCCAGCTCTCGTCCATGCTCGGCGTCGACCTCACCGCGCACGCACTGGACGCACCGCTGCCCCCGTTGCCCGCCGAGAGCGAGATAGAGGGTGGCAAGAGCCGCTTCACGCTGGTCAAGGAGCTGGCCGAAACCGAGGATCTCACGGTGCGCCAGCTCATCGGCAAGCTGGGCGGCGGCCGTGGACACCGTACGTTCGCCGGTACCCCCGAGCAGGTGGCCGACGAGCTGCACACCTGGTTCGACGCGGGCGCGGCCGACGGCTTCAACATCATGCCGCCGTACCTGCCCGGCGGCCTCGAGGACTTCGTCGACCGGGTGGTGCCGATCCTGCAGGAACGCGGCCTGTTCCGCGCCGACTACGAATCCACCACGCTGCGTGGTCATTACGGGCTCGACCCCGTCGAAAGCCAGTTCGCCCAGCGTGATTCACGGGTGAGCGCCTGATGCACACCCGGCGACTCGACATCGAGCTCATGCGGGTGGTGAGCAGCGCCTGTCCGGGCCGATGACCACCCCCGTCCCAGCCTGCTCCACCGAAGGACCAACGACATGACCACCATCGAAAGCCCCCGCACCGCCACCACGCTGGAGATCGCCCCGGTCGCCGGGCACCTCGGCGCCGAAGTCACCGGCATCGACCTGCGCCAGGAACTGACCGACGCCAACGTCGACGAGCTCACCGCGGCACTGCACCGGCACAAGGTGCTGTTCTTCCGTGATCAGCAGATCGGCCACGCCGAGCAGATCGCGTTCTCCCGCCGCTTCGGCGCCGTCACCCCGTCACACCCCTACGACGACGACGCGCCCACCGAGCACCCGGAGATCCTCGCCGTCGACAGCCGCCTCTACGAGAAGCGGTTCGGCCGCAAGAAGTTCAGCTACACCAACCAGTGGCATACCGATGTCTCCCCGCTGATCAACCCGCCCGCCGCCTCCATCCTGCGCGCGGAGATCGCCCCGGAGCGTGGCGGCGACACCCAGTGGACCAATCTGGCCGCCGCCTACGCCGGTCTGCCGGAATCGCTGCGCACCTTCCTCGACGGCCTGCGCGCCGAACACCGCTTCGGTGGCCGGATCCCGCCGTGGGACGCCGACAGCGACTACGCCCGCAAGATCGCGGCCTCGCCGCTGGTGACCGAGCACCCGGTGGTGCGGGTGCATCCGGTGACCGGTGAGCGGGTGCTGTTCGTCAATCCCGGCTTCACCACCCGGATCATCGGCCTGACCCCACCACAGAGCGATGCCCTGCTGCAGCTGCTCTTCGACGAGATCTCCCACCCCGCCTACACCGTCCGGTTCCGGTGGGACAAGGGCAGCATCGCGTTCTGGGACAACCGGGCCACCGCCCACCTGGCCCCGAGCGACCTCGATCATCTCGACGTCACCCGGGTGCTCTACCGCACCACCCTCGAGGGCGATATCCCGGTCGGCGTCGACGGTGTGGCGTCCAGCTCGGTGGCCGGCGCGAAATTCACCGGCGCCTGACAACCCCTCCGGTGCCCGGTCTTCCGGGCCGGGCACCGGTTTTTCGACAGGAGAACGATTCGATGAGCGAAACCTGGCACGCGAGTACGGATGTCCTGGTGATCGGCGGCGGTCCGGCCGCCTCCTGGGCGGCGATCCACGCCCGGGAGTCCGGCGCCGACGTGATCCTGGTCGACAAGGGGTACTGCGGAACCAGTGGCGCCACGGCGCCGTCGGGCACCGGCGTCTGGTACGTCGCGCCGGAAGCCGAGGCGCGCGCGTCGGCCAAGGCGGCCCGCGAAGCGCTGGGCGGCCACCTCGCCGACCACTACTGGATGGACCGCGTCCTCGACCAGACCTACACGAACATGAACCGGCTCGCCGTCGAAGGCCGCTACCCGTTCCCGGTCGACCCGGCGACCGGCGAGCAATGGCGCACCGGTGTGCAAGGGCCGGAGTACATGCGCCGGATGCGCGCCTGGCTCCAACGGATCGGCGTCCACATCCACGATCACTCCCCCGCACTGGAACTGCTCGTCGACGACTCGGGCGCGGTGCGCGGCGCCGCGGGTCACCAGCGTCAGCTCGACCGCGACTACCGGATCACCGCGGGCGCGGTGGTGCTGGCCTCCGGTGGGTGCGCGTTCCTGTCCGGGGCGCTGGGCACCAATGTCGACACCGGCGACGGCGCGCTGATGGCCGCGGAGGTCGGCGCCAGGTTCTCGGGGATGGAATTCTCCAACGCCTACGCGATCGTGCCGAAGGGCTCCACGATCACCAAGACCGCGTACTACGGCTACGCCACCTTCTTCGGCGAGGACGGACGGGTACTGGAAGACGCGGGCTCCACCAGGGGCCGGTCGGTGATCGCGCGAACCCTGGTGCAGGAGAAGGTGTTCGCTCAGCTCGATCGCGCCGACGCGACCGTGCAGGCGCAGATGCGCCTCGGTCAGCCGAACTTCTTCCTCCAGTTCGACCGGCGCGGCATCGACCCGTTCACCCAGCGTTTCGAGATCGACCTGCTCGCCGAGGGCACCGTACGCGGCACCGGCGGCCTCGATGTGGTCGACGACGACTGCGCCACCACGGTTCCAGGCTTGTTCGCGGCAGGCGACGCGGCGACCAGGGAGCGCATCTGTGGCGGCTTCACCGGCGGCGGGAGTCACAATGCGGCGTGGGCGATGTCGTCGGGCAGCTGGGCCGGGGCGGGCGCCGCGCGCCATGCACGCTCGGCGTCGCCTGGCGGCGAGGTCGAGGGCGCGGGCCGAGTCGGGTTGCGGCCCAGCGGTTCCGGATCACTGACCGCCGTCGAGGTGGTGAAGGCCGCGCAGCACGAGCTGATCCCGTTCGAGAAGAACTATCTGCGCCACGGCGATCGGCTGCGGCCCGCGCTCGCCCGACTTGACGAGCTGTGGACCGCGGCAGCCGCGGAATTGGGTGGGGCGACCGGCGACGAGCGGGTGCGGGCCAGGCAGGCCGCGGCGATCACCGCGGTGGGCAGGCTGATGTATCGATCGACGTTGTCGCGCAGCGAGACTCGCGGCATGAGCAAACGCGCCGACCATCCCGGCACCGACCCGGCACAGCATCACCATGTGGTCTCCGGCGGACTCGACGCACCGTGGACCGGCACGGCGCAGACCCACAACTCCGGCCTGGCGGTGGCGTCGTGATCGAACTGCTGCGGGCACAGGACTGCATCGGCTGCGACAAGTGCGTGCTGGCCTGCCCCACCAACGTCTTCGATCGCACCGACACCGGAATACCGGTTATCGCGCGGCAATCCGATTGCCAGACCTGCTTCATGTGCGAGGCCTACTGCCCGGCGGACGCGCTCTACGTCGCTCCCGATGCCGCACCGCTCGCACCGACGGCCACGCTGCCGACCGAGCAGATCGGCCGATACCGCGAGAAGCTCGGCTGGGGCAACGGCCGGACCGCGGGCGCCCGTCTCGCGGTGGGTCCGCGCTTACCGCACGGCGCACCGCCGCCCCGGCTCAACCCCTGAGGACGTCCTCCGGCAACCGAAGCGCGCCGAAGAGCGGATCGTCGTAGACGGTGGGTTCGACGACCGGCTCCGGCACCCGGAGCAGGTCGGCGGTACTCACCTCGGCGAAGTCGTATCGCCCGCTCTCGCACTGCAATTCGACCAGCTTGATCGCCGAGACCGTGTCGTCGAGGGTGAAGTCGGCGAAGCCGTCCTCCGCGAACGCCGCGCGCAGCGGCTCGACCGGCATGGGGCGGGTGGCGTGGGCCAGCGCCAGATACGGGCGCAGCGGCTCACCGAACTCGGGGATCCGCTCCCGGATCCACACGTCGGTCAGCGCGCCGGTCAGGTCCGTGCGCACACTCAGCAGCTCCGCGGGCAGGGCGATCGGCAGGCGGACCGAGTCGGCGGCGACCACCGGCGGGCCGAACGCGATCTGGAACGGCGCGTGGTCGGCCAGCCGCGCCCTGGCGCCGGCGACCAGCGCCGCCAGGTGCACCCCCTTCACCCCGTCGACGAAGCCGATCCCCTGCACGCCGATGCGCAGGCGGGCCGCGTCGACCTGCTCGAGACCGGGCAGCCGGGCGATGGTGGGTGCGAAGATCTCCACCAGCTTGTCGGCGACCGGCTGGGTCGGGGTGACCTGCCAGTCATAGAACGAACGTCCCGGAGTCCACCCCGGTCGCCACCACCAGCGGCTGGCAACAGTCATCTCGCCCGCGATCATGGTCCCACCTCCCGATCTCCGCCGCCGCTTCCAGCGACCACCCGGACCGGCAGATCTGTCCGCCATCGACAGCTTCGACCAGTCACCCCGACACGCACCGGACACGATCGGCACCCATGCTGCGATGCCAGTTACCTCTCAGCGACGCTATTACCGGCACGGGGCACCCGCAACACGGCGAGACCGATCCGTTGTACCTTCGATCCCTAGTCCACGCTTTTCACGGCGACCGGCCGACTCGCACTACACTGACCGTCATGCCTGTTCGTCGGCTGATCGCGCTGTCCGCGTTTGCCCTCCTGCTTCCCTTCGCCGCGTCCGCCTGCACCATGACGGGCCACGGCACCACCTCCGAGTGCACCGTCAGCGGCTGCACCGTCACCTTCGATCGCGGGGTGAACGCGAAGGCCTCGGTCCTCGGCATCGATGCCGAACTGGTCGCCGTCGACGGTGACGTGGTCACCTTGAGCGTCGGCGGTCAGCAGGTCACGGTGCCGGTCGGGCAGTCGCAGGCATCCAACGGCATGGATGTCCGGGTCAGGGAAGTGACCCAGGACAAGGTCGTCGTCGTGTTGTCGACGGGCCTGAACCAGAACTGACGCAACGGATTCGCGGGCCTGATCAGCCCAGCACGTTCGGCTGGTCCAGGATCCAGCGCCAGCTACCGTCGGGCTGCCTGCGCGCCACCTCGACGGTGGCGCCGGTGCCGCCGGGCAGCCGCGACGAGGTGAGTGCGAGATCGCCGGCTTGCAGAGCGGGCGCCTGGGGCCCCGGCTGGAACACCGGACGGTCGGCAACCAGGCGCGCGTAGGCCGCCCGGATCTCCTCGATCCCCGTCGCCACGACCCCGTGCGGCAGGGCGAGCACCGCATCGGATTCGTACAATTCGACCAGGCCGTCCACGTCGCCGGCATTGAGCCGTTCGACCACCAGCCGGCTCAGATCCTCCGGACGCTGCGCTCGTTCCCGCACGCCGTCGACACTGTCGGTCATCGTCACCCTCCTCGACATGGGCTGTGCGCCAACGGTAACGCCGGGGTCCGACAGAACCGGACGTCCGTCTCAGTGCCCGTCGTGCGTGTCCACGGAGAACCGGTACCAGTTCCCGTCGAACGGCGTGTAGACCGGCCGGTACACCGACGGGACGTGCACCGGCGGGCGGGCACCGGCGGGAAAGTGCGCCAGGCCGCCGAGCGAGTCACCGATCCCGAACAGGCAGCCGCCGTCCCGGCTCGCGATCGAGGACACCCGGACGACCCCCACCCAGCCGCCGTCGGCGTCGTCGCACGACCCGTGCGCCGCCTCGCTCATCGCCGATTCTGACAGCCACCACGCCACCCGATCCGGGATGCCCGCCGCCGCGATGCCGATCCCGATCAGGACCACCAGCGGCGCGATCGCCACGGTGCCGTAGCGGCGGTATCGCGCACACCCGATCGGCGCGAAGACCATCCACAGCACCCCGGCGACCAGCAGCGCGAGGACGGCGACGACCACGACAAGCAGGTCGAACTCGGTGGCGTCGTTCAGCAGCAGGGCGAGGATCGCCCCGGTCGCCAGCGTCACCGACGTGCGCATCGCCAGCACCCAGCGCCGGGTCGGTGGCAGGGCCTCGGTCTCCACGGTGGTCATGGCCCCACCCTACGGAGCCCCGGCCGATCCGCCCGCCGGTCAAATGACGAAACCCCCGAAAGCCGAGGGGCTTTCGGGGGTTTCGCGCGCACAGGTCACACCGTCACAGCGGCGGGAATCCCGCAGAGCCGGTCGCCATCCAGTTCCAGAAACCGGCGGCACGGTTGACCAGCAGGGCAATGACGTCGAGAGCAGTGCTTCCCATCAAGCTTCCTAACATTCGGACGAACGATTCGCCTGCCCACCATAGCAACTAGCTGGCGCTGATCACGACGCGATATCGCCGACGTTGGAGCATTACCAGCGAGCGCGCTCGTGTATTCGTCTCGCCGACAACGTGATCGCCGTTTCAGCAGGTGAGGCGGGTGCCGACGCGGAATCGACCCGGTGCCCGAGTTCCGCTCGCGGTCGGCACGTCGGACGATCAATTGCCGGTCGAGGCGCATTTCCGACCGGCACGGACGGTCCACAGAATTTCGCCGTCGAAATATATAGTACCGAGGGAGCAAACCTTTCCGAAGTGAGACCGGTGACGCCCGACGAACACGGTGAGGACCGATGGCAGGCAACAGATACGAGCTCCTGCACCGACCCTTGTTCGCCCGCGCCCCGCTCGATCAGGGCAACGCGGCCAGTCGCATCAGCGCCTACATCTACGGCAACGTCCTGATCCTCGCCGCACTGATCCCGGTCTCGCCGTCCGCCGAGAATGTCGGCATCCTCGTCGTCATCGGCACCGCCTTGTCCACGTTCATCGCGCACTCCTTCGCCGAGAGCGTCGGTCGATCGGTGCGGCACTACCCACCGCGCTCCACACCGCAGCGCTGGGCGAATCTGCGCGACTCGCTGCCCATCCTCAGCTCGGCGGTGGTGCCCTGCGCGATCCTGGCGGCCGCGGCCTTCGGGTGGCTCGAACCGCGCACCGCGCAAATACTCGCGGAGGTGGTGATGCTGGTCCGGATCGGCGGCATCGCCTTCGTCATCCATCGGCTCCAGGGGCGAGGTCCCGACCGTTCGACACTGGTCGGAGCGGTACTCCTGAGCTGCGCGGCCACCACCGTCGTGGCGATCAAGGTGATCTTGACCCACTGACCGGCCACGAGATTCACCCGTTCCGGGTGAGGCCGCCGACGCGGTCCGCTGGTTGGCTGAAGTCGGCCGGCCACCGGGCGGACGGTCCCGAGGGAGGAGCGCTCGTGAACGCGTACCCACCGATCGACGAGCACGGCATCGTCGGTGATCTCCAGACCGCGGCGCTGGTCTCGGCCGCCGGAACGATCGACTGGTGGTGTGCTCCCCGATTCGATTCCCCCAGCGTGTTCGCCTCGCTGCTCGACAGCGACAAGGGCGGGTACTGCTCGATCGCCGTCGACACCGCCGCCGCGGGCGCCGTCCGGCAGCTCTACCTCCCGGACACGGCCGTCCTGGTCACCCGGTTCTCCGGGCCCGACGGCGTCGGCGAGGTCGCCGACTTCATGGAACCGATCGAGAACACCGCGCCCACCGACCGGCACCGGCTGGTGCGAGTCGTGCGGGTGGTGCGCGGAAGCCTGACCTTCACCCTCGGGTGCCGCCCCCGGTTCGACTACGGACGCGCCACCCACACCCTCGACCGAGCCGACGACCGCACCGCCGTGTTCCGGTCCGCCACCGCCGACCTCCACCTGCAGACCACCGACCCGATCACGCTGCACCCCGACGGCACGGATGTCACCGCGCGATTCACGCTGGCCGCGGGTGAGCGAGCCGCCGTCGTGCTGACGACCACCGCCGCGGGTGGGCCCGCCGCGGCGCCTCCGTCGTGGGATGAGATCGCCGAGGAGTTGGACCGGTGCCGTCACTTCTGGCAGACCTGGTTGCGCTCGTCCACCTACCGCGGCCGCTGGCGCGACGAGGTCAACCGTTCCGCGATCACTCTCAAACTGCTCACCTACGCGCCGACCGGTGCGCCCATCGCGGCGGCCACCATGGGACTGCCCGAGCAGATCGGCGGCGAACGCAACTGGGACTACCGCTACACCTGGATCCGGGATGCCTCCCTCTCGGTCCGGGCCTTGATGGACCTCGGGTTCACCGCGGAGGCCTACGCGTTTCGCCACTGGCTGCGCGACCGGGTCGAGGCGGGCGGGACCGTCTCGGGTGAACCGCTGCAGATCATGTACCGCGTCGACGGCGACCCCCGGCTGGACGAAGTGATCCTGACTCATCTGGAGGGCTACCAGGGTTCGGCGCCGGTACGGGTCGGAAACGGCGCGGCAGACCAGATTCAGCTCGACATCTACGGCGAGGCGGCCGATGCCCTGGCCCAGGCCACCGATCTGGCCGCCATCTCCGGGTGGCGGACCTTCACCGGTCTCCTCGACTGGCTCGCCGACAACTGGGACCGGCCGGACGAGGGAATCTGGGAAACACGCGGTGGCAAACAGGAATTCACCTACAGCAGGCTGATGACCTGGGTGGCCTTCGACCGCGGCATCCGGATGGCGACCGAGCAGGCCAGACCCGCCGACCTGGCCCGCTGGACGGCCGAACGCGACGCGGTCTTCCGCGAGATCGTCGAGCGGGGCTGGAGCGAGCAGCGCCAGGCGTTCGTGCAGCACTACGCCACCGAGGTCCTCGACGCGTCGCTGCTGCTCATGCCCCGCATGGGCTTCCTGTCACCGACCGACCCGATGTGGCTGAGCACCCTCGACGCGATGGACCGGGAACTGGTCAGCGACAGCCTGGTCTACCGCTATGACCCCGAGGCATCGCCGGACGGTCTGCGCGGGACCGAGGGCACCTTCAACCTGTGCAGCTTTCTGTACGTGGAAGCGCTCGCGCGGACCGGGCGGCTGCAACAGGCCCGCTACGCCTTCGACAAGATGCTCACCTATGCCAATCACGTCGGTCTGTTCGCCGAGGAGATCGGTCCGTCCGGCGAGCAGCTGGGCAATTTCCCGCAGGCATTCACCCATCTGGCTCTGATCGCCGCCGCCCTCGCGCTCGACGAGGAACTCGATCGCGCCGAGGCCGAGCCGCCGTCTACAACCACGAGGAGTCGAAAATGACGAGCGATACACCACCGGCGCACCGCCCCCCGCCCGAGGTAGAGCCTTTTCAACGGCAGGCCGTCGCGGAGGGAATATCCGTCGTGGCCGGGTGCATGCTTCTCATCTTGGCGGCAGTCTCGGTCCTGCAGGGTATTTCCGCCCTGCAGAGCGACGAAATATATATCGCCGGAACCGAATATGTGTACAAATTCGACACCACGACCTGGGGCTGGGTCCATGTCGTGCTCGGCGTACTGGCGCTGGTCGTCGGCGTCGGCCTGGTAATGGGGACGACCTGGGGCCGATACAGCGCGCTGGGAGTCGCCGCGTTGGTGATCGTCGCGAATTTCTTGTCCCTGCCCTACTACCCGGCCTGGTCCCTCGTGATCATCGGGCTCAGCGTGGCCGTCATCTGGGCCGTCATGGCCTGGCAGCCCCAACACTGAGTCCATTCCGGCGATGTGCGACGACGATCGGCGGTCCACACGGTGAACGATGACTCCGCGGCTCGGATCCGATGCTGGGCGGCCAGGGCGGCCTTCCTCTTCGCCGCCATGACAGCCGTGATCCCGGTGCTGTTCGCGGGGGTGGTCGGGACGCTCGGGTTGCTGATCGTGGGTACCGGCGGCGTCGTGGTCACGGTCGCCGCGCTGTACTGGTTTCTGACCATGTACGGGCCTGTGCGTTGGGTGTCGCTGGCGATCGCGGTGCTGTCGCCGATCTTCGTCATCGTGGCCTTCGTGCGCGCCCACCTGCTGTGGGTGGCGCTGCTCGCCGCCGGATCGGCCCTGCTGGCGGTCGCCTGCGCGCGCGTCGCGCTGCGCACCGGGAGTCCGCGCACCGCCGCAGTCGAGCATCCCGCCCCGCAGGCCCGGCATCCGTTCCTGATCATGAATCCGCGTTCCGGCGGTGGGAAGGTCGAGAAGTTCGATCTGCGCCGCAAAGCCGAGGAACTCGGGGCCGAAGTCGCCCTGCTGGAGGGCTCCGTCGATGTCGAGGCGCTGGCCAGGCAAGCCGTCGACCGAGGCGCGGATCTGCTCGGGGTGGCGGGCGGTGACGGCACCCAGGCGCTGGTGGCAGGCATCGCCGCCGAGCACGGACTGCCGTTCCTGGTGATCAGTGCTGGGACCCGGAATCACTTCGCGATGGACCTCGGCCTCGACCGCGCCGATCCGGCCGCCGGGCTCGACGCCCTCCGCGACGGGGTGGAGTTGCGCGTCGACCTCGGCCGCATCAACGGCCTGCCCTTCGTCAACAACGCGTCGTTCGGCGTCTACGCCGAGATCGTGCGCAGTCCCGCCTACCGCGACGACAAGACCGCGACAGTCTTGCGCCTACTCCCCGATCTCCTCGCCGGGCACGCGGGCAACCGGCTCGTCGTGCGCGTCGACGGCACGACGATCACGGGGCCGCAGGCGATCCTGGTCAGCAACAACCCCTACGGCACCAGCGATCTCGCCGGGCTGAGCCGACGGGATCGCCTCGATCGCGGCGCGCTCGGCGCGGTCACCCTCTCGGTCGCGAACACCCGCGACGCGGTCGGCCTGATCCGTCGCACCCGCAGCCACGGCCTGACACAGCGGACCACGATCGAAGTCACCGTCGACACCGACGCACCGCGGATCCCGGTCGGCGTCGACGGCGAATCCCTTCAGTTCGACACGCCCGTGCGCTGCGTCATCGAATCGGGCGCGCTGCGCGTGCTGGTTCCGCGAAACCGGCCGGGAACCCCTCCCGCCGCGCCCACGATCGATTGGCTCCGGCTGCGGGACTTGGCCATTCACGGCGATACCGGAGAACTTCGCCGAACGCGGTGAGCGATTCCGGCCACGGTGATCGTTGGCGCTGAGGCGGCAGAGACCCCGATCCGTGCGGACCGGAGTCTCCTTTGGTCTGCCGAACCGGCTCTTCACGCCAGGCGCGCGCCTGATATGAAGGTGCGGGTGAGACGTAAGAAGTTGCTGGAGCCGACCCTGGCGGAGTTGCCGCACGGGCCGCATGGCCTTGCTCGTGAGCTGGTTACCGGGTCGCAGCGGCAGCGGCTTTTGTACGGGGTGACGGTCGTCGTCGCGGATCGCGGCTATCTCACTGTGACGATCGCGGATATCGCTGCGGCGGCGAAGGTTTCGCGCCGGACGTTCTACCAGCACTTCCCGGACAAGGAAGCGTGCTTCCTCGCCGCGGCCGAGACGGGCCGGGATCTGATGATCGAGCATCTCGAGCACGTGATGAGGGAGGTATTCGCCGGACCGGTGGAGCCGTTCGAGGCACTGCGGCTGGGAATTCGCGAATACCTCACCCTGTTGCGTGACGAACCGTCGTTCGCCCGCTCGTTCTATCTGGAGACCGCCCCGGCCGGGCCGCGCGCGATCGAGTCGTTCGAGCGATGCCAGCACTGGTTTGCCGGGTTCATCCGATCATGGCGTGCAGCGGCAGGCCCCGTTGATCCATCGGTGCCGGACGACGCGTATCTGGCGGTGACCGATGCGACCAACGAGGCCGTCCGCAGGACCCTGCGCGCCGGAGGTGACTTGCTCGAGCTCGAGGACATGGTGTTGTACATCCACCGCACGCTGCTCGGGCTGGAAATCCCTGCCGGCTAGGGCACGACTTTGTCGCCCGGCCCGGTGAGGTCGCAGGAATCGTCGTCGCTGGTGTTGCCGCCTTCGGAAACAATCCTCGCGAACACCTTCGCGCAGTTGGCCCGAACGGTGTCGGAGGTGTTTCCCCGGATGGTGGAGTTCCGCAATATCACGGTGCCCACTGGAAAATTCACCACGTCCGTCACCTGCTGTGGAAGGGTGTCGAGGTAGGCGGGCGCCACGTTGATGCCACCACCCGCGTCCGAGGCGCTGTTTCCGGTGACGGTCGCACGATCGAAAGTCACCACGCCCCGGCCCCGGACGTCTACGCCGCCGCCGCGTCCGGCGAATCCACCCGGGCGGTACCACACTTCGGGATTGACCACGCGGTTGTCGGAGATCGTCGAGTCGGTGAAGGTGCAGGTGTTATCGCATCGCACG
This sequence comes from Nocardia sp. NPDC060259, assembly GCF_042728775.1. Classification (NCBI taxonomy): domain Bacteria; kingdom Bacillati; phylum Actinomycetota; class Actinomycetes; order Mycobacteriales; family Nocardiaceae; genus Nocardia; species Nocardia sp. NPDC060259. Next base: position 18,025 of record NZ_JBHXAY010000059.1, on the reverse strand, counting down.
CCGCCCGCCTCGCCGGATGTGTTGCCGGTGATAGTCGTGTTTCTCGTCTGCAGGTCCGACCCCGGCACGTTGAAGATCCCGCCGCCGTACCCGGCGCTGTTACCCCGGACCACGACATCGTCGAGTACGAGATTCGACGAATTGGAAATTCCGCCGCCGCCGGTGTCGTAGTACGGGATCTCATGCTGCGCGGTGACTCCGCCGGTCACGGTCGATCCCGTCAACGTCACGGGCGCGGAGATACTGAGCACCCTGTCGATCCCATTGGCATCCAACACTGTCCGGTCGCGGCCCGCGCCACGCAGCGTCGTCGGCGCGGTGAGGTTCAGGTCTCCCGTGGTCGGATCCGGGTTGCGGCCCTGCACTTTCTGTGGGTCGGGCGGGATCGTCAAGATGTAGCGCCCCTCGGGCACCACGACTGTGCTCCCCGGCCGGGCATTGGCCGTCTGAACCGCCGCTCGCAGTGTGCAGGTGCCGGAGGCAGTACGGCATAACCCGCTTTGTGGATCGGCCGCGACGCCGTCTGCTGTGGTGTCGACCGTGATCACCGTGGGAGAACCGGGTGTGTTGTCGGCGTAGGCCGCCCCGGGAAATCCGCCTGCGGAACCAACGATCAGGGCTGTGATGGCGACGGCGCGGGCCGCCGCGGGGGATGTGCTCGTCCTCATAAGGTTACTGATCCAATTCACGAACATCGAGTGAGGTACGCCCGCGTATGAGTGGGGTACGCGAGCGTCTACCACTATGTCGCAGAGCGGTGCTCCTCGGGCGTGTTTCCAGAAATCCGTTTCGGAGTTACGGATTCGCCTCGCTCGGCCCGGCGCTGATCCAAGATCGACCGTTTCCCGTGACACAGCGGAAAGGCTTCATACGGCACACCGTACGGCGGTCCCGGTGAAGTTCATCCCCGGGGCGCACACGAGTACGACCTGGGGCTGATGTCTGCAGTGCAATGCGCTGGAAGGATCGCGCAGACCGCCGAGGCCGTACACCGCTCAGGAGCGATCGAATGGACCTGCACACCAGCGACTTTCTGCCGGTTGCGACCGCTGCGAGCGTCGTACTGCTGGCCGTGGCCGAATGGACACCGCGCCCGGTCCGTGCGGCGTGGACCGCGGCTGCCTTCCTGTTGACGGTGCTGTGCGGAGCGGCATCGGTGGCGGCCCAGGGCTGGCGTTGGCAGTTCTGGCCGGTGACCGTCGCGGCCGGCGCGCTCACCGGCGCGCGCCTGGACACATTGCTCGACCGGATCTCGACCCCAGAGGTCCGTCGCCGCGCCGCGGCCTACGCCGCGGGGTTCACCACCGACGGTATCGAGCGAGCCGCCGACGCACTCGCGCCGGTCACCACCGAACTGATCGACGCCGCAGGGAGGCTCCCATGACCACCGACATCGCCATCCGCACCAGCGGGATCGGCAAGTCCTACGGCGATTTCACGGCGGTGGGCGCCGTCGACCTCAGTGTCGCGGCGGGTACGGTCTTCGCCCTGCTCGGCCCCAACGGCGCGGGCAAGACGACCACCGTCCGCATGCTGGCGACCTTGGTGCGCCCCGATCGTGGCAGCGCGGAGATCTTCGGCTACGACATCGCGCGCGACGCGACGGCGGTGCGCTCGATGATCGGACTCACCGGCCAGTACGCCTCCGTCGACGAAACCCTCACCGCCGGTGAGAACTTGCGCCTCTTCGGGCGATTGCTCGGGCTGTCCCGCCGCGAGGCCGCCGCGCGCAGCGCCGAACTCCTCGACGAGTTCGAGCTGACCGCGGTCACCGATCGTCCGGTCGGCCAGTTCTCGGGCGGTATGCGGCGGCGTCTGGATCTGGCGGCGACGCTGATCACCGATCCCCCGCGTGCCGCCACCGCCTACCGCGACCCGGCGACCACCCCCGCCCTCCAGCACCTGCAACCCCTGCAGATGATTCTTCCCCGCTTCGTCCTGCACCACTTCGCCCGCACCGCCAAAGCCCCGGAATGCCTGTGCACCAACCTCGGTGAAACAGCCAAGGGCGTCGCCGCCATCGGCGACCACCACGCCACCGCCGTCCTCATGCGCCCTGTCGTCTGCACCGGCGACCCCGCCATGTTCCGCCGCGTGGAAGTCGGCGTAAACCTCTCCTTCTCCACCGACGGCCACACCGTCACCCTCGCCGTGACCGGCGCCGACCCCGACCGCTTCCCCACCCGCACCGCCCTGCGCGCCCTACTCTCCGCCGAATTCGACTTCTGGGGCCTCACACCCCGCTTCTGGTGACCGATATAACCGATATACCGACCACATCTGTCTGCCTTGTTCGGCTGTTCTACAACTCGCAGGCCTGTTCTGCCGCCACCCGAGGGCGCGCTTTCAGGCAGGCCGCAGGCCGAGTTCCGCACTGACGTACGACATGTCATCGCCGCCACGCAGATTGCAGAAGGCGTCGACTGCCAGCCGAGCGGGCTGGTCCACTCCGCCGACGGCGCGTAGCGTCTCGATCGCCATGGTGACCATGTGACGTACCGTCGGATCGGCAGTGCCGCGCCCAGCCGGTGGGGTGAGCCAGTTCGGAGTATCGTCGATGCCTTCGAGATTCGGCGGTACTGCCCACAGCCAACCGAGGTCCCGCATGCGCCCGTTCACCTCCTGACGCGGCAGACCCACTTCCTGCCAGCCCAAGCACCAACCGTGAACGGCCGCGGCCTCTTCTCGCCCCAGCTGCACGAATAGCGAACTCCCCGGAATCGACACATTGACGGTGCCGAACAGTGGCAACGTGCTCAGGACCCATTCAAGACGCTCAGCGAGTTCATCCCAGTCGCCGCAGCGCGGGGCCATTCCCCGCGCTGTGGGCCGACCCGGGGGCACCGTACCGACACATGGTGTTCGAGTTGGCCCGTAGTCGTTGTAGGCGCTCACACTCAACTCGGGCGAAGTGCTGCCCAACCCGTCACGGATGACCGCGACAATCGCGACCGCGAACTCATCGCGATTGCCTGCAGTATGGCGCCAACCCGTCTGCCATTCCTGAGCATGTTCGTCCCACTGCTGGGGATAGTTCCGGATCGTGTCACCTGGAAGCGGCCGCCACAGCGGTTCCTCGATCGGACGAAGCCCACCAGAGCGGTAGTCACGTCCGAGGGAAAGGGATGTGGTCCGTTGCGAACGCAGGACTGAACGCAGTCGAACAGCAGCGACTGGGTCACTGGGTACCGACACCGAGACTCCCACGCCCCGTCCCTCGGCGTAGAACAGGATTCGCTGGCCCGACACAGCGTCACGCAACTGCACAGCCTCGCCCTCGCACGGCCAGACCACCTCCCCGTTGTTGTCCCATTCTGCGGACAGCATCCGCGGGATATCGGCTGCCAGGCTCAACCATTCATCGACCACATTCGCTCCTGTCTCGTGGCAGCCGACAACCTAACAGCAACCACGACCGAGACTGCAAAATCCCGTGAGCCCAAGGCGCCCAGCGGATTTCAATCAATGTAGTCCGCCACGAACTCGTAGCGGTACCACTGCCCGTCGAAGGGCGTGTACCGCGTCGAGCTCTCGCCCACAGGGGGAACCTGGACACCCGGCGGGAAATAGGCCAGCCCGTCGACACCCAGCCGATCACCGATGCGGAACTCACACGTGCCGTTACGATCCCGCCGGATCTCCTCGACCCGAAAGACACCGACCCACCGCGGCTCCGCCAGCCGATCACACCGCTGCGCTACCGACGTGATCCTGGATTCGGACACCAGCCACGCGATCCGCTCCGGCAGATGCATCATCGCCGCCACCACACCGCAGACAACCATCACCGGCTGGATCGCCAGCAGCGACCGCCCACCAGGTTTCGACGCATCGAATCCCGCGGCCAGACAAATCCACGAGATCCCTGCGCCGAGAACGACGGGAACACCGTATAACCAGGCGACGAAATCCGGCGACACCGCCTCAATCACCAAGATCAACACCACCGAGAACCCCGATATCACGGCCGAGGACGCGACCCAGGCAGACCACGGACGCGATCGAACCCGCTCCCGCCGCTGCAATTCCCGCACCGTCATCATCGCATCGCCCTGATCCCTTCCGCCGCCGAAACCGCACCCCGCATGTCACCAGTAGTTGTAGTCGTACTTGTGCCAAGCCTCGTCGAAGGGCAGATAGTAGATCGCCGCCTCCGCCTCGGTTCGTTCCGGTGCGGTGGTGCCCGGCGCGAAGTAGGCGAATCCGTTCGAGCCGATGCCATTGCCGACGCGGAACAGGCAGGCGCCGTCATCGTTTCGGCGGACCGAATCGACGCGGTGCACGCCGATCCACGTCGGCTGGGTTCGTTCGGCGCACTCCTGCGCCACATCGGTCATGGCGCCCTCGGACAACCGCCACGCCGCCCGCTCCGGAAGACGTTGATCGATCGCCACCATCGTCCCCACGAGGATCAGCGGCAGGATCGACGACACCGCGAAGGCGCGGTACTTCACCACGCCCACCAGCGCCAGGACCAGCCAGGGTATGCCCGCCGCCAGAATGGTCGCCATCGCAAGGACAGCGAGCAGCAGATTCGAGTCGAGGGCCTGCGCGATCGAGAGGATCAATGCCGCAAGCCAAGTCACCGCGGTCACCACACCCATCGTGATCAACCACCAGCCGGGCGGTCGTTGACGCTGTCGCCCCGGCCGCGGCATCTCCCCCACCGAAGTCATATCGCCACACTATCCCGCGCCGATCCCCTCGCTCAGAACCGCAACCGCACCCACAATGCGAAATCCCCCGGGAACCCGAAGGCTCCCAGGGCATTTCGATGACGTGGAGTTGGATCAGCCGTTGTCGGCGGCCTTGAACTCACGACGACGACGGTGCAGGCGACTTCTTGCCCGGGCCGGGCGGTCTACTCGCAGCGATGTGTCAGGCGCGAGGTATCAGTATTGGGCCGGCTCGCTTGATCCAGCCCGAGATGATCTCGCTGCGGACATGGTGCACACCGGGCAGGCCACCGATGCGGTCGGCGAGGTAGTCGTGGAGTTCATCGGCGGCGGTGAATTCGAGAAGGGTCAGGACGTTGCTCGCACCGGTGGTCGTCGCGGCGAACGCGACTTCGGCATGGGAGCCGATGGCATCGGTCACGACACGCAGTGCGGAGGGACGCACGTCCAGCCAGCAGATGACGTCGAGGTTGCATCCGTAGAACTTGGGATCGACTTCGACCTCGAACATCAGCACGCCGCGTTCGATGAGCTCGCCGATTCGACGGCGCACAGTCGATTCGGGGATGCCGGAGACGGCGGCGAGGCGTGCGATGCTCATCCGCCCGTCGATGGCGAGCAGCGCGAGCAGACGTTCGTCGGCGTCCGAGCGGGGTGTGTCTGTCCATGACCGCTCAGGTGTCAGCGTCGCGGGAGCCGGGGCGATGGCCGCTTGCTCATCGAGGGTGAGCGCTTGTAGTCGGCCTGGCCATCCGCCGACACCGGCGACAGGGGTGAGCAGTCGCTGTGCGGTCATCGTGCCGATATTGGCGCGCCGTCGGAACTGCTCGAGCACGTCGCCGGCCTCGCGGGTTGTCGCGGTGGTGCGCAGCATGCAGATGAGTTCACCGCTGCCCGCCAGCGACGCGATCCAGGAGGTGTCGTTGCGGGCGGCGAGTGCTCGAGCGAGGGCGTCGACCGATGCCGGTGGAGCCGTGATGCGCAGCAACCAGTCGGCCTGCGCGCGCGGGTCGTGCCGGGTCACGCCGACCACGCGCAGCACCAGCCGGGAACGCAGGCGGTGGTATCGACGCGAGACCGCGCGCTCCGACAGGCCGAGCACCGTCGCGATGCGTGCGAACGAGGCACGGCCGTCGAGCTGGATCGCGTGCAGTATGCGCCGGTCATCCTCGTCGAGACTGACGACTTCCACCATGAGCACCAACTCTAGTGCCGGTATCCGCCATGTGACACCGCCGTGAACGACGATCTCCCTCGTACAGGTCACAGTGGTCGTGTGTACCCGTCCAGGGCGACCCGGCTACGCCGGAAGTCCGTGAACGCCAAGGAGACTCTCGTGCTGACAGTTCTGCCCATCCGCTACGTCGCCGATGTAGCGGCATCCCGTCGCTTCTACGAAGGTCTCGGATTGACCTATCGCGCTGAGGAGAGCGTCGCCGTATGGGCGCAGCTGGACGCCTCCGCCGGCGCGGTCGGTATCCACGACGCCGCGGTGTCGAAGGGGCGCGCGCCTGGCACGGTCGAACTCGGTTTCTCCACCGATCAACGGCTCGAGGACGTTTCCGCCCGGCTGAGCGCCGACGGTTACGAGCACACCCTCGTCGAGGAGGATTTCGGCCGCAGCATCCGGGTTACCGATCCGGACGGCGTCGTTCTGCAGATCCAGGAGATCGATCCCGAGACCGTTCGGCGTTCGCAGGCAGCACTGTGAATCACGCCGGGCTGTGCGACGGCCGCCACCGTCGCATCGAAGCTTTCTGGGTCGAGGTGAACATCCAACAGTTCGGTGGGTGACATGACGACGGTCACCACCTCCTGACATCGGAGAATTAGGCTCAGCGGATGACGGTGGTGCGCTCGATCCTGTTGTTCGTCCTGGCCGCGATCGCCGAGATCGGCGGTGCCTGGCTGGTCTGGCAAGGAGTGCGCGAGCACCGCGGATGGGCCTGGATCGGTGCCGGGGTGATCGCGCTGGGGATCTACGGATTCATCGCGACGTTGCAGCCCGACGCCAACTTCGGACGCATCCTGGCCGCTTACGGTGGGGTGTTCGTCGCCGGATCGCTGCTGTGGGGCATGGCACTGGACGGGTTCCGACCCGATCGCTGGGATGTGAGCGGCGCGGCGATCTGCTTGGCCGGGGTCGCGGTCATCATGTACGCGCCGCGAAACGCCTGACCGGCCGATCTCGTTCGTCGCCGAACGGGTGAATCATGCAGCTTGACCGGCCTCATCCCGGCGCACCGACGTATCGTGGATGCCCTGGCTAGGCCGATGCTCGTAGCCGCCCACTCGCCGATGAACCGTGTCGACATCCCGTGCGGCAGAACCGTGGACGCTCCCCTCCAGCGTCCACGGCCTGCCCGCGCACCACGACTCGCGTGGCCCGGTCCTCTGACACGCAATTGGGTCGGGCCTGTCGCGCACGTCGGCGCGGACCAAACCGGCTGACCCTGTTCCGTCTCCTCGGCATCTCCCCCGAACGTTCGACTCTTGTTGTCTCTCTTCGACCTTCGAGCTCAGCCCGGAGGCGACATCGCCGAGCCTAGTCACAGCAACGACTACCGGCAAGAAATTTCGGTTAAAAATTACCGAAAGTCCTTCGGTGCCACGCATGAACAGTGAGATGTAGGAGAAAATCGGTCAACTATCGCTACGATGTGTTCCATGCCAGGAGGACATGCCGAGATCCTCGCGGGGTTCGTCCGAGACCGCCGCGAGAAGAAGCTCAACATGTCCTTGGCCGATGTGGCCGATGCCGGTGGGCCGTCGAAGCCGACGATGGTCAAGATCGAGGCCGGGGAGATCACCAACCCCAAGAAGAAGACCTTCAACCGCCTCGACACGTCCCTGCAATGGGTGCCCGGCTCGGCGGCGGGCGCCTACTGGTACGCGGCCACACCGGTCGGGCTGGAGGATGAGCGTCGAGGCGGTGAGCCGCTCAGGCTGACCGGCGGGACAATCGAGGTTCCGCTCGAACGGGTCTCGGGGTTGATGGAGATCCAAGCAGATTTCCACACTGCCCTCGATGGTGATCCCAAACTCGCCAGCCTACGCGGACTCGCTGAGCGTCTCGATTACGAGGTCAACCTGATTGTTGGGCAATGGGTCTCAGATATGATGGCGCGCAACCGATCTCAGGGAACTCTCCACGCAGGACTGGAGGTTGTTCTCGGGGAGGCGCTGTCGACTCCCGTTGCGAGCGACGACCCGAACGCCGAGGATCGGCTGTATCGGCGATACCTCGCCGGCGGTAGGTACGCCGAGAATCTCTCTGCGGACTTGCAGCAGAAGTTCGAGCGTCGGGCCAAGCAGCAGAGGAGGTGACACGCATGCCGAGTGACAGTCCGCTGCTGCCTCCCTTGAGTGCAAGGGTCAACCAGCTGTTCAGGACCTTCCATTCAAGGTCGGAACCTGAACAATCCGTGACCATCGTCGCCCGGTCCATCAGCCACCTCATCGGCAGATCTGTCGAGGAGATCGAGATCGTCCGACTTCGTGCGGGCGATCACGACGACGGCAGCGCCGACCCTGATCTGCTTTCCGGCATTGCGCAGCATTTCTCGGTGTCTGGTATCTACTTGGGCACCGAGCCGCATGTCGTAGCCGGTATCGACCAGGACCTGCGATTGCTGGCCGCCGCGCGTGATGCCGGTGTCAAGCACATCGCGTTGCGAGGTGCCAATGTCGATGCCGGACAGCTCGCCGCGGCGCTGGCCCATCTTGCAGAGATCGACGAGAAGCGTTAAGTCGGCCAGGGCCGACAGGGGGGTGATGATGGACCAACAGAAATTCGACGAACTGACGCGCACGGCGCCGATCCCCTACCCGTGGGATCCGACCGAGTACGTCAACCGCGTCGCCGAAGCCCGCGGACGTCCGATCGTGCTGTGCCCGATCGATCCACAAGCACTGGCAGGTACCGGATGCGGAACCGGCAGCGGATTGTGGATCGCGCGCGAACACGACGACGTGATCATGTACGGCGGGGCAACCGAGTCGCACGCCTACCACATCATCGCCCACGAGATCGGGCACATGCTGCTCGGCCACGACCAGGCGGGGGCCGGCTCGACCGAGGCTGCCGATGCTCTGCCGTTGAACGACTTGATGCCGTCCCTGACAGCCGAAAGTATCCGCAGCGTACTGCGGAGACAGGACTACGGCAGCGACCGCGAGCGTGACGCCGAGACTTTCGCCGACCTCTTGATGGTCCACGCCATGCTTCCCCAACGGACGCCGAGTCGGATCCGCTCGACGCTCTTCCGCGCCCGGCACCGGTGAGATGACTTCCCACATTCCGCTGTATCTGAGCGTGCCGATCATCGTAGGCATCTTTGCGACCCTGACCGGGCGCGCACTGCTGCTGAACGAGACCACGGTGGACCGGCTGATCAACCGCGCGATCGCTGCCGCGCTGGTCGGCATGCTGCTGCGCGAGTCATGGGTCGAACACGCCCTGGCCTGGATGCTGCCGGGAGACAACAACAACGTCGTGAACCTGGCTAGACAGGTGTCGCATGGACCGGTCTTGCTGATCGTGTCCAGCCTCTACGGGATCGCCAAACTGTGGGGCGGCGCCGACCCGGCAACAGCATGGAAACGACAGCGCAGATACGACCTTTTCGTTGTCGCCTGCACCGTGATCCTCATGATCGCCGGCACACCAGCGCGGCGAGCGAACCTGCTCGTCGATCAGCTTCTGGGCTGGCCGGCGGTCGTCTTCTTGATCGTCTACTGCCTTCCCATCGCGGCCGCCATGATATTGCTCGTCCGGATCTGTATCCGGGAGATGCGCCATGCGGACACCACCGTCTACGAACGCGCGGTCTTCGCTGTCATCGTGATCACCGGCGTCGGGCTCTGCGCCGACATAACCTTCAGCGTGGTCGAGGCGATCACTTGCGTCCTGACCGACCAGCCGATCGCCGATCCCGAGATGCGAAGAGACGCAGCGACGTTCGTGGCCGCGACGGTCCTCCTGGTCGGCGTCACGGTAGTCCCCTTGGTCAGCACTCTCATCACGAGGCTGGGCTGGGACCGCGTCAGCCGGTACCGGCGACGCCTGCACCCCCTGTGGGCGGATTTGACCGCTGCAGTACCCGAAGTCGTGCTGGATCTGCCGCGGGGCCGAGGCAGCGACATCGACCCAGCGGTTCTTCTGCATCGCATGACCGTGGAGATCCGCGACAGCCTGTTGGACCTCGAGCGCTACACCGATGCCGGCGAGACTCTTCGGCCCGGCAGCGGCGGTACACAGGACAACGCACGGCGGATCGCGGTGGCGATGGCCGCCAAAGCCGGTGGCCGCGAACCGCGGATCGGCCTCACAACATTCCGCACCGAAATCCAGCCAGGGACCCACGATCTCACTGCAGAGCTTGTGGAGCTGCTGGCGCTGGCCACAGCATGGCCGCGCGCCCGCGGCATGCTGACAACCGATGACCGCAGACGTCTCGATCTGTCTGTGGCCAGATAGGAGCTACGCCATGGTGACCACCACCTCGGCCCCGGCGCCCCACCGCGCTCTCCCCCACCCGAAGTTCCGGCTTCCGTGGTTCGGCGACTTGCTGACCACCGATCCGGTCAAGCCTGTCCAGATGTCGTGGCGGGACGCGCAGAACCTCGGCGAGATCTTCGAGCGCAAGATCATGAACTGGCCGATGGTCGTGGTTTCGGGCACCGACCTGATCAACGAGGTCAACGACGAGAAGTTCTGGACCAAGCACGTCGGGGTCCTGTTCAAGAAGCTGCGGCCGATCGCTCGTGACGGCCTGTTCACGGCCTACAACCATGAGCCGAACTGGCACCGAGCGCACAACATCCTCGCGCCGAGTTTCACCGCGCAGTCGATGCGCAGCTACCACGACACGATGTGTGGAGTAGCCGACGAGCTGGTGGACTACTGGAGCGATCGCGCCGGCCAGTGGGTTGACACTGCCGAAGACATGAACCGTTTCACTCTGGAGGTCATCGCTCGAGCCGGTTTCGGCGGCTACGACTTCGAGTCCTTCGGCCGCGACACCCCGCACCCCTTCGTCGCCGCGATGCTGCGCTCGCTGCGCTACATCAACAGCTACGCCAATCTGCCTACCTTCCTGGAGAAGACCGTCGGGCGCCGGGCAGCTGCTCAGCACAAGCGCGACATCGCCACGACACACGCGATCGTCGACGACGTGATCGCGGCCCGCAAAGCCAGCGGCACCGTCGGTGAACACGGCGACCTGCTCGATCGCATGCTCACGGTGGAGGACCCCGAAACCGGCGAGCGGCTCTCCGACACCAACATCCGGTATCAGATCTTCACGTTCCTGGTCGCCGGCCACGAGACCAGCGCCGGAGCCCTGGCGTTCGCACTCTACGAACTCGCGCGAAACCCGGAGGCAGCGGCGAAGGTACGCGCCGAGATCGACGAACGTTTCCCCGGCCGCGACCGGCCGACGATCGCGTTCGAGGACGTGGCCAAGTTACGGTCGGTCCGTCGCGTCGTCGATGAGACTCTCCGGCTCTGGCCCGTGGCCCCGGGATACTTCCGGGAGGCGATCACCGACGTCACTATCGGCGACGGCTACCACTTCAAGCCCGGCGATTGGGTATTCGTCCTCACGTTGCAAGCCCATCGCGATAAGAGCGCTTGGGGCGAGGACGCGGACCAGTTCGAGCCCGACCGCTGGCTCAGGACGAACCTCGCCGAGACCGACAACCGCCGAATCTACAAACCCTTCGGCACCGGGCTACGCGCCTGCGTCGGCCGCCAATTCGCCTACCACGAGATCATGCTCGCGCTGACCTACATCCTTCATCAGTTCGACTTCGAGCACGAGCCCGACTACGCGCTCGACATCGCCGAGCAGATCACCCTCAAGCCGCGAGGCTTCAAGCTGCGAGTCACCCCCCGACGGTAGCTGCGAGCGCCGAGGCCGGAGCGCACGGAGTACCGGTAGTAACCGCGCAGAAACCAACGAAGTCCGGGTAGCGGCGGGTCAGGGCGTTTGATGGTTCTGACTGCGGTGCGTGGTGTTTGATGCTTGGCTTGGCTGCTGACGGGGTTGGTCGGTGTGCTGGAGGGTCGGGTTCGTGGCCACGCGAGTGTTCGCGGGCGAGGAGTTGGAGCGTCTGGGGGGTACCCGGAGATCAGCCGTGAGGAGTTGTTCCGGTATTTCACGTTGACTGACATTCCTCATGGAGAGACGCGACCCTGACACGTGCGTGACCGACTGTCGCGGCAGGTGTTGGCTTGCCAACCGCTATTGCGGCCGCCGACACTGAACGGCCGAGGTGGCCGACTCAGCTCGGAGGCGCAGACGCCGATGTCGCCTGCGCAGAATGCCATTGGCCGCGGCCCTTCCAACTCCGCTGAATCATTGCCGGCCATGCTCGCGGTGACCACCGGCAAGGTGAACTCATCGCCGGTCAGGCCACCGGCCGACGCCCCTACGTCGGGTGCGTTCAGTCTGCCGATTGACCACCCTGAACCGCCTGCCCCGACAGCCAGAACGCCGAATGCCCCTTGCTCGCAACAAGTTCGGGCGTTCGTGATCGGGGAGTCGGCCGCGCAGAGGCTGAGAGTCCGTGAAGCGACGGCGAACACGACGATTTGAGTTGTTCGCACAGGGTGGCGCCTCCTTCGTTGTTGTCCTGCAAGGCGAGTGGACGACGGCCGGGGTGCCTTCTCCCCCAATTCCTTCAGTCGCTCTGCCTTCAGGCTATCCCTGTTCCTTCCTGCTCAGCTCCGAACAAGATCAGCCCACACCGCCACCGGATGCGCACCTGAAACCAACACACAACAAACACACACTTTTGACCGGAATCGACGGGAACCAATGAGAACCAGCCAGCGCATCGACCACATGAAATATGTTGACTACCAGCATTATTGGGAACTGTTGGGCAGCTTCCGAGGAACTGGAATTGCCGTCCTGTGGTCGCAGGTTCAAATCCTGTCAGCCCGACATCGGATCGGGCACCTGCGGGAGAACAGCTGAAATCTCGCCGAGTGAGTCGATCCGCTTGCGGATCTCGGTCTCGGTCAGTCGGGCGATGGTGCGATCGCGATGGGTCCGATCGAACAGGGGTGGCCAGCCAACGATCAATCGATGAGGTGCGATGTAGTCGCGAAAGATTCGCTTACGACGGCTGCCGGGTCGGCATGATCGTGACCTGCTGCAGGTTCACGTGCGCAGGCTGGGATGCCAGGAAGTTGACGGCCTCGGCGATATCCTCCGGGTCGAGCCAGGTCATCTCCTGTTTCGAACCCTCGAGCCATTCCCGGGCGCCGGCGTCGGTGACATGGCTCTGCAGTTCTGTGCCGACGATGCCCGGCTCGATCGCGCAGACACGGACATCCTTGGCGCCGAGTTCCGCGCGCAGGGTCCGCGACAGGTGCGTCACGTAGGCCTTGGTGCCCGAGTACACCGCGAAGGTCGGGAACAGGTTCTGCGCGGCGATCGAGGACGTGTTGACCAGGTCGGCCACGCCCTTGTCCGCGGCCGCGGCGATCAACTGCGGTACGAACGCGCCGATGGCATTCATCAGGCCGGTCACGTTCAGATCGATCTGCTGCTGCCACTGCTCGACCGGCAGCTCCTCGACGGGTGCGGGCAGCATGACACCCGCATTGTTGAACAGCAGATCGGCGGTACCGAGTTCGGCGGCCACCCGCTCGGCCGCGGTGCGCATGGCCTGCGCATCGGTGACGTCGACGGTCAGGGCCAGCGCCGTCCCGCCCGCCCGTTCGATTTCCTTGGCCAGGAGTTCGAGCCGATCGGCCCGGCGTGCGAGCACGGCCACCGTCGCCCCGGACGCGGCCAGCCGCTTGGCGGTGGCGGCGCCGATGCCGCTGGAGGCGCCCGTCACCACGGCAACGCGACCGGCGAGGGGGGAGGTGGTGTGAGTAGTCATGGGTGTGATCTCTCCTGTGTGTCGTCCGCGGCGGATGCGCCGCGTATTCGATACAACAGCGGGAACAGGGCCCGCGGACGGCCTAATTGCGCCCTGCTCGACCTAGGTCCGGCGAACCTGGGTCCAGCAGACCGACCTTGGTTGCGATGTGTGGCCGCCGTGCACGTCAGACTGGATCCATGGAGCACAATGCCGAGCTGAAGGAGTTCTTGCGCAGCCGCCGCGCCCGTCTGAACGTCGATGACATGCAGATCGGCGGAACCGCCGGGGTACGCAGAGTACCGGGGCTGCGTCGCGAGGAAGTTGCCCAGCTGGCCGGGGTCAGCGTGGACTACTACAGCCGCCTCGAGCAAGGACGCAACATCAACGTCTCCGACGAGGTCCTCGACGCCGTGGCCCGCGCCCTGCGCCTGGACGAGGTCGAGCGCTCCTATCTGTTCCAGATCGCCCGGGCGAATCCGCGGCGCGCCCGGCGCCGGACTCCGGCGCGAGTGCAGCGGGTCCGTCCCGGGATCCGCCGCATCCTCGAGACGCTCGACGACGTGATGCCTGCCTTCGTCTTCGGCCGCCGCATGGACATTCTCGCCGCCAACCATCTCGCCCGGGCGCTGATCACCGACTTCGAGGCGCTCCCGCCCCGGGACCGAAACATGTTGCGCTACACCTTCCTCGACGAGTCCGCCCGCGAGCTGTACCTCGATTGGGAAGAGGTCGCCCGGGAAAACGTCTCGGTCCTGCGCCTGGATGCCGGCCGTCACCCGGACGACCCGCTGCTGGCCGAACTCGTCGGCGAACTGGCGGTCAAGAGCCCGCAATTCCGGCGCTGGTGGGCCGACCACAACGTTCGCGAACGCAGTCATGGCAGCAAGCGCTACCACCATCCCCTCGTCGGTGATCTCACCATCGACTACGAATGCGTCTCGCTACCAGGCGATCCCGACCAGACGCTGTGCATCTACACCGCCGAGGCGGGCTCGGCGTCGGAGACCGCGCTGCGGCTGCTCGCCGCATGGACCGGGTCGCAGGCTACGTCCGTGCACCCGGCGGCCGAGGGTTCCGATGCGGAACACTCCGGTGTGCCGCATGCTGAACGGTTGGAGACCGAGGAACGCTGACATTCAGGGCTCGGGTACCCGCCGGGCAGTGATGGTGCCCCGCGCAACCGCCGGGAAGCTCACATCGTCGGTCGCGGCGACATGTTCGGCAGGTGCGGTGAGGTGCCTAGCGGTGTCCAGGGTTTCCCGAATGCGCTGGACGAGGGGGTGTCGGTCGGGGTCATCGACCCAGCGTTCGTAGGCGACCTTGAACGTGGCGATCCCTATTTCGGCCGCGAGTGCCGCGGTGGTGGTCTGTAGACCGCGTTCGCGCAGCGCGTGGGCGAGTGTGGAAGCGAGTGCGGCGAGTTTGGCCAGTTCGCGTTCCTGGAGTTCGGGATTGGCCGAGATGACGGCGTGGCGTTGCCGTGCCAGGTCCCCGCGTTCTTCGAAGACGGGAGCGGCTTCGGTCAGCGCGTGGGTGATCACCTCGAGCGGCGGGAGCGAGACAGGGGCGGCGGCCGCAGCGCTCGCGAGGATGTCGGCGAGGGGGATGGTCAGGAAGAGGACTTCCCGTTTGTCGGCGAAGTACCGGTAGAAGGTCCGTTCGGTGACGCCGGCGCGTGTGGCGATCTCCGCCACGGTAGTGGCGTCGAAGCCCTGGTCGTTGTAGAGCTCCAGCGCCGCCTTCTCCAGACGGCCTCGTGCGTCGGGTTTCCATCGGCTCATGCTCCGATCCTACATACCGATGACAGAATCTGACATCAAGTGATGACAGAGTCTGACATCACTGCTACGGTGATGTCACGAACTGACATCAGGTGCCCCGCCTCGGGTGGGATTGCCGCAGCAGAAAGGGCGCGCCATGCGCGTATTCGTCACTGGAGCCTCCGGACACGTTGGCTCCGCCGTCGTCCCCGAACTACTCGAAGCGGGACACCAGGTCGTCGGCCTGGCCCGCTCGGACAAGTCCGCCGCCGCCTTGACGGCTGCCGGTGCCGAGGTGCACCGGGGCGACCTCGACAATCTCGACGGCCTCGCCGCGGCCGCCGCCGCGGTCGACGGTGTCATCCACCTGGCCTTCAAGCACGACGTCATGTTCGCCGGCGACTTCGGCAGCGCGGTGGCAGCGGATCTGCGCGCCATAGACACGCTCGGGGAAGCGCTCGCCGGCACCGGCAAGCCTCTGGTGACCACGTCGGGAACCATGCTGCTCGCCTTCGCGGGGCTGGGGGACGCCGCCACCGAAGCGGATGTGATCGACGCGGGGCCGCGGATCGACGCCGAGAACGCGGTGGTCGGACTCGCGCAGCGCGGCATCCGCTCGTCCGTCGTCCGGCTTGCTCCGACCGTGCACAGCACGCTCGACCACAACGGCTTCGTCCCGACTTTGATCTCCATCGCCCGGTCCAAGGGCGTCGCCGCCTACGTCGGTGACGGGGCCAACCGCTGGCCCGCCGTGCACACGCTCGACGCGGCCCGCCTGTACCGGCTGGCGCTGGAATCGGCGCCGACGGGATCGCGGCTGCACGCCGTCGATGACCAGGGGATCCCCTTCCGGGAGATCGCCGAGGCCATCGGCCGCGGGCTGAACGTGCCCGTGGTCAGCATTCCGGCGACGCAGGCCGACGGCCACTTCGGCTTCCTCAGCGCCCACGCCACGGCCGACAACCCGTCCTCGAGCACGCTGACCCGGGACCTCCTCGGCTGGAAGCCCGTCCAGCCCGGCCTCATCGATGACCTCGGTCAAGGTCACTACTTCGACGTCCCGGCCACCATCACCCCCTGAGCCCGCTCCAGTTCCCTCCCGCTACGTCAGTGGGTGGTTCCTGTTCGGGTGTGGGGGGCGTGGGTCCAGGCGTCGCGTTCGGCGGCGAATGGGTCGTCGACAACGGCCCATTCGTCGTTGATGAGCTGCGTGGTGCGCCGGTCGGGGCGGTATTCGGGCCAGCCGGGTGTACCGATGGTGACGAAGTCGACCCAGGCGCGATGTACTCGGGCGGCCAGCGGGGCAGGAGCAGGCGTGCCGAGTAGCCCGTCCGCACCCTGGAAGGTGGGCAGCAGGTTGTCGAAGACGAAGGGCAGCTCGACGATGTGGGTGGCGCCGAGTTGCCTGGCGAGTGCGGGCGAGCGCCAGCCGAACGCATAGGCGTAGGTGCGTCTGCCCGCCGCCGAGTGACTGTCGGCCATGGCCCGGCTACCGGCCCCGAACACCGCCTCCCCGAGGATGATCGAGCGCAGCCTGCCTGGCGTGGCGGTGGGATGCAGCCTCCTGTAGACCGACAGCAGCCGGTCCGGGTCGGGGTCGGCGTACTCGGCGGCTTCGGTCAGATGTTGCGGGGTTGTCGCCGCCGCGACGCCGTTGGGCAGCAGATACAGATTTCCTTCCTCGGTGTTGTGGCCGATCAGCAGGTCGACAGGTTGGCCCGCTGCGCGGGCCACGGTGGTGACGGGCTGGTCGTCGAGGACCACACCCAACGGTGTAATCCGTTGCAGCGGGTCACGGACCGTCGCGGTGCCGAGGTCGAGACCGGTGAGCTCCGGTACCGCATCGATGAGCTGCCGATCTGTCAGGTCGGCGAATCCGTCGAGAGTCGCTGCCACCCCGAGCGTCGCTGCGGCGGCATCACGCACGATCGCGGCCTGTTCGCGGCTGAATGCCGCACTGCCGCTGCCGCTTTGCATCACGGCACGGCCGAACAGGCCGGCAGCCTCGGGTGCGGCGATCGCGGCGGCGGTGAGTATCGCTCCGGCAGACTGACCGGCCAGGGTCACCCGCGCGGGGTCGCCGCCGAAGGCTGTGATGTTGCGGTTGACCCACCCCAACGCGGCAACCACATCGGCGAGGCCCCGATTCGGGAAGGCGCCGGGGATGTCGAGGAACCCGGCAATGCCCAGGCGGTAGTTCACCGTGACAACCACGACGCCGTGCTGTGCGAACCGGGAGCCGTCGAGCATCGGCGAGTGCGACGACCCTGCGACGAACGCGCCGCCGTGCAAGAACACCAGCACCGGGGCACCGCCGGACACATCGCGCGGTGACCAGATGTCGACAGTCAAATAGTCGGGTCCGACCCGCCACCCTGGGTCGAAATACGCCGAGATATCCAGTGATCCGAAACGGCCGCGCGGTAGCTGCGGGGCGGTCGGCCCCGGCGCGGTGGCCGCACGCACACCGAGCCACGGCCGAACGGGAGCCGGCGCCTGAAAACGGCCGATCCCGACCGGCGCGGCGGCGTAGGGGATGGAGTAGAACACCGTGTGGGTCGGGAATGCAGTGCCGCGGAGCCGTCCGCTCTCCACGTCGCGCACGACATCGGCGGGCTGTGAATCGGCGGGTTGTGAAGCCATCATGGAGCGCCTCGATCTGGGTAGCGTGTGAGGGGTGCAGCGCCGCCCCGCGCGGGTGCGGGG
>NZ_JBHXAY010000058.1:0-43427 GCF_042728775.1 Nocardia sp. NPDC060259 | reverse complement strand
AGCCAGGCGAAGAAGTGCTCGAGGCTGGCGATGAAGGTCAGCCGCTCCACCATTCGCGCCTCGGCGGCCGCGGTGTTGCCGTCGCGGGGCCCGAGGGTGTTGCGGAAGACGAATTCCATCTGCCGCACATACGGCGCGGTGTCGATGCCGTGCGCGGCCAGCACACCGGCCAGCACCTTCTGGTGGGTCTCGGCGTGCATCGCCTCCTGGCCGATGAAGCCGAGCATGTCCTCGCGCAGCTTCGTGTCTTCGACGTACGACAGCGCCTCGCTGTAGGCCGCGCAGAACATCCGTTCCCCTTCGGGGAGCAGCAGATTCAGCGAATTGACGACATGGGAGGCCACCGGCTCGTCCGGCATCCACCGCAGCGCGGTGTCGGTCCAGTCGAACTGCGCATTGCGCGCGTGCAGCGCGACGTGGGCGGGCTGGGACCGGTGGCGGCGACGTACCTTCATCGGGACCCTCCGGCCGGTGTAATGACAGCGGCGGCACCGGCGCGCAGGAAACTGCCGGTGCCCCATGCGGTGCCGAGTCCGTCGGCGAACGCGCCGCGCTCGAACACCCGCTTGCCGCCGACGACGGTGGCGACGACGGCGTCGTCGTTGCGGTTGACCATCCGGTCGAGCCCGAACTCCGGCAGCGGCGCCTCGTGCAGTTCGTGCACCCTGGCGTCGAGCCCGGCCGGATCGAGGACGAGCAGGTCGGCGCGGTCGCCTTCGCGCAGATGGCCGGCGTCGATCTGGAACCAGTCGGCGAGCTCACCGGTGAGACGGTGGACGGCGCGTTCGACGCTCAGGAAGGGCTTGCCCGCCTCCTGGGCTCGCAGGACACGTTCCAGCAGGCGCAGGGGGTAGTTGTAGAAGGACATGTTGCGCAGGTGCGCGCCCGCGTCGCCGAAGCCCATCTGCACGCCGCTGCTGGCGGCGAGCTTGTTCAGGTAGTCGGGCCGGTCGTTGGCGATGGTGGTGCGCCAGCGCAGCGCGGCACCGTGCTCGACGACCAGATCGAGGTAGGCGTCGACCGGATGCAGACCCCGGTCCTTGCCGACCTGACCGATCGTCCTGCCGACCACCGCCGCGTCGGGGCAGGCCACGATCTCGGCGTCGAAGAAGTCACGGTGCCAGATGCGCGGGGTGAACTTGTTGTCGTACTGCTTGCGGAACCAGCGCCGGTAGGACTCGTCGCGCAGCAGTTCGTTGCGCTCGACTTGATCCTTCAGATGCAGTGCGGCCGCACCGGCGCCGAACTCTTCGAAGACGACCAGATCGATGCCGTCGGCGTACACCGTGAACGGCACCGGCAGGTGCTGCCAGCGGAAGTCGGTGCGCGCGAAGCGGTTCAGCAGGGGCGCCACCGTCAGCATGAACCACACCAGCGGCGGGTAGGCCTTGGAATCGGCGGCCGAGAGCAGCGAGGTGCGCAGCGGGCGGCGGCCGACCCCGGCGCTGGCCAGGAAGAACTTGGCGATGTTCGGGCGCAGGCTCACCGTCGGCGCGCTCTGCAGGACGCGGCGGTGGCGGCGCAGTACCCGGTTCAGCGCCCGCACCTCCTTGCCGCGCGCGTAGGTCGAGGGCAGCGAGCGCGAGCGGTACTCCTCGCCGTCGATCTTGTCGAGCGGGTTCGACATCGACGACAGGCCGAGAAAGCCCGCGGTGATCGCTTCGCCGAGCAGCTCCTGCATCCGCTCGATCTCGGCGGCGGTCGGCTTGGTGTCACGGGTGACCGCGCGTCCGAGGCCGAGCACATGGGTGCGCAGATCCGAATGACCGAGGAACGCCGCGATATTCGGGCCCAGCGGCAGCTCGTCGATCGCTTTCGCGTATTCGGCCGGACCCGACCAGGTGCGGGTGCGGTCGAGCGTCTCGTACACCGCATCGCGAGGCACGGCTTCGACCCGGCTGAAGATGTCGGCGCAATCGGTATTGGACGCCAGGACCGTCGACAGCGAGCAGTTGCCGATGACGACGGTGGTGACACCGTGGCGCAACGACTCCGACAGTTCCGGCTTGATCAGCACTTCGGCGTCGTAGTGGGTGTGCACGTCGACGAAGCCGGGCACGACCCACTTGCCGTCGGCGTCGATCACTTCGGTGTCCGGTCCGACGGGCAGTGGTTCGGCCGAAACACGGTGCACGACACCGTCGATGATGCCGAGATGACGCCGGGCGGCAGGCGCGCCGGTGCCGTCGAACCAGGTGCCGCCGGTGATGACGAGATCGAAATCGGTCATGAGGGAACTACTTTCCGCCGGCGGTCGGGTGTGCTGCGATGAACTTCTCCGCGTATCCGGCGATCGCGCCCGGGTCGGAGAAGGGCAGCCAGTGGCCGCGCGGCAGGTCGTGGCGGATCAGATCGTCTGCCCACTGTCCGTAGTCGTCGTAGCCGGCTGGGCGCACGGCGATGTCGCGGGTGCTGACGATCAACTGCACGGGCACCGCGGTGCGCCGGTCCCGCGGGCCGAGCATGCGGGGAAGGATGTTGGCCTTGTAGAAGCGCAGGCCGGAGATCATGTCGCGGCGCAGGGTGTCGGCGACGGTGACCTGGTCGGGCCGGATGCCCTCGACCAGGCGCAGGAACAGCCGCCACATCCGGGCCGAACCGGCCACCCGGAAGAACAGGCCGGGCAGCACCGGCAGCATGAAGAACCCGGTGTAGGCCGAGGACAGGCTCTGGGCGAGGGTGTTCCAGATCGCGCGCGGGGTCGGCCTGCGCAGCGGCGCCCGCAGGAACTTGCCGAGGTGATCGAGGTTGGGGCCCGAGATCGAGGTGAAGGACGCGACGAATTCCTCGGCGCCCTGCTCGCAGACCGCCTCCCAGACCTGGACCGATCCCCAGTCGTGCGCGACGACGTGCACCGGCTGCTCCGGGCTGAGCTGGTCGACGACGGCGAAGAAGTCGGTGGCCAGGCGATCGAGGCGGTACGCGGACACCGCGCGCGGAGCGCTGGACTCGCCGTACCCGCGGGTGTCGTAGGCCAGGACCCGGTACTTGTCCGACAGCAGCGCGATCACGCCGTCCCACAGGTGGTGGGTATCGGGCCAGCCGTGCACCAGTACCACGGGTACTCCATCGGGCTGCCCGTACTCGAAGACAGCGAGCTCGATCTCACCGTTGCCGACCCGGTGTTGTTGCCTCGGCACTGGCCGGACGCTGGGCTGATTGTCGAGGTGAACCGCCATGGAAATTCCTTCTGGACGCGTGCGCCACTGCACGTTGTACTCCGGGTTCGTTCTATAGTACCGCCGGTACCGGTTGTCGAGTTTCCCGGTACGCCGCCGCCCCTGTCAAGGGTCGACGCGTCCGCAGTCCGGGGATTCGGCGTCGGAACTGCCGGTATGCTGCCGAGACGGCTACGGCGACGCGGAAGAACAGGGAAATGTCGATGACATCGGGGCGTTCGGCCGCGCGGATCCTCTCGCGCGACGATGTCGTCCGGGGTGCGATCCGCGCCATCGGGCGCGACGGCGCGCAGGTGACGATGGGTGCGATCGCGGCCGAGGTCGGCGTCGCGAAACCACGGCTGTACCGCATGTTCGCGGACAAGTCCGATCTGGATCGGGCCGTCGCCGACTGGCTGGTCGACCAGATCTACCGCTCGGTGGCGCCGGATCTGTCGTTGATGATGCAGACCCGCCGTGCCACCGTTCACCAGTTCCTGACCGCGGCCACCGAGGTAGTGCTGACGTACCCGAACGTATTCCGGTACGTCGCGATCACCCAGAGCGTGCCGACCGGTGACAGCTCGGCGCGCCCCCTCGACGTGGGCAGGCGCCTGTCGGGTGATCTCGCCGAGCGGACGAGAACACTGTTCGCCGCGGTCGGCCTCGACACCGACGGTGTGGACCACCTCGCCCGCGGCATCGTCGGTTTCCTCGTCGCGGTCACCGATCTCTGGCTCGATGTGCCGGGCAAACCGGAACCCGCCGCGACCGAGGAATTCGTCGAGCGCAGTACCGATTCCGTCTGCCAACTGCTCGACGGTTTCCTTCGTGGGAAGGGTGTCGTCGTCGACCCGGACCAGCCGGTCGTCGAAACACTGGCCGCGATCTCCCAGGGGATCACCCCACCCTGACCACCGTCACCGTGGGGAGGCGAGGCGCGGAACGGCCGCCGATGTGGCGGCGCCACGTACGTGCGGGTTCCGCGGCCTCCCGGTGCTGAACGGCGATCGACTAGGCGATCCTGACCTGCGGAATCGTTTCCATCAGTCGCGCCCACTCGGGGTACACGGTGAGCTTGTGCTCGTGCAGTGCCTGCAGTTTCGCGGCCAGTTCGGGGTCCGGGTCGTCGGACGCGTCCGGTCCGATGACGAGCGTGTCGAGGTGGGGGATGATCTGCGGGTCGCCCGCGAGGTGAACCGGGTCGTGCATGTACCGCTCCACCGCGTCGAGGTCCGCGAGACCGACGCAGTACGCGTGCGTCAGGCCTTCGGCCGGATCACCCAGATGCCGGCCGACCATCGAGAAGGACACCGATTCCACCGACGCCGTGCGCCGCATGAGTGCCAGCACGGTCTCCCTGTGCTCCTCGGTGGCGTCCTCGCGGAACTTGAACCGTAGCTGGTGAACGATCATCTCTACCTCCTGATGACTACTAAATTGCACTGACGGGTGCAATTTAGTAGTCATGGAAGTGCGTTGGCAAGGGTTAGCCCGGAGGTATGAACACGTAGACGAGCGAATAGCATCGGCCCATGACGGCAGCAGCGACCGGGCGAGGTCGGATCGACAAGCGGCGCGCCATTCTCGATTCGGCGTTGACAGTGTTCGCGCACCGCGGCTACGCGCAGGCTTGCGTGCAGGAGATCGCCGATGCGGCCGGTGTTGCCAAACACACCGTCTACAACCACCTCAACGACAAGGAGACGCTGCTACGTCACGCGGTGGAAGCGGCAGCGGACACGGTCGGCGCCGAATGCCTGGACGCCATCGCGGGCTTGCGCGACACCGATCTCAATCCTGAAGCTGCACTACGCGATTGCGCGTTCCGCATGCTGAAGGTCTGTAACAGCGCCCGTGCTCGCGCCTTGCGCACTCTCACCTTCGCCCAGGTGGGAACCTTCCCGGACCTGGCCGACATCGTCCAGGACCGAACCTCCCGCATGCTCGCCGAGACACTGGCCGACCGCATGGCCCGGCTCACGCTGGCCGGCGACCTGCACACCCGCGAGCCGGCGATCGCCGCCGAGCAGTTCCTCGCCCTGCTCACCGGTCCGCTGGAAGCGCGGAGCCGCCTGGGTACCCGCACAACGTCGAACGCCGAACTGAAGGCCATCGCCGACGCGGCGGTGGATACGTTCCTCGCGGCATACGCTCCCCGCTAGCTCACCCGTACGCTCCAGCGAGAACCTCCTGGCATCCGGAGCCGCACGATGCTCTCGTACGGTGGACGACATGGGCGAACGCATGGTGGTCATCGGTGGGGATGCGACGGGGATGGCCGCGGCGTCGCAGGCGCGCAGGCTGCGCGGCGCCGACGAGCTCGAGATCGTGGTGTTCGAGAAGGGCAACCACGCCTCGTATTCGGCGTGCGGGATTCCGTACTGGGTGAGCGGGGACGTCGGCGACGCCGACGACCTGATCGCGCGCTCGCCCGCCGAGCACCGCGCTCGCGACATCGATCTGCGCCTGCGGACCGAGGTGATCGAGATCGATCCGGCAAAGCGGCAGGTGCTCTCGCGCGAGCTCGGCACCGGCGCGCAATCGTGGACGAGCTACGACAAGCTCGTCCTGGCTACCGGCGCGACGCCGGTCCGTCCGCCGCTGCCGGGTATCGATGCCGAGGGCGTGTACGGCGTGCAAACCCTCGACGACGGGCAGGCCGTCATCGACGGGCTCGCGGCGGCGACCGGGCGGGACGCGGTCGTCGTGGGCGCCGGGTACATCGGTGTCGAGATGGCCGAGGCGCTGGTGCGCCGCGGATTCCGGGTCACCATGGTCACCCGGGGCACCGAACCCATGTCCACGCTCGATCCCGATATGGGCGCGCTCGTCCGGGAAGCCATGGTGGGAATGGGAATCCGGGTCGTGACGGACGCCGAAGTCACCGGCATGCGGATCGGCTCGGGCGGACGCGTCCAGGCGGTGACGACCGCTGACGAAGAGTATCCGGCGGATGTGGTGATCCTCGGGATCGGCGTGCGCCCGGCCACCGACCTCGCGCGCCGCGCCGGGCTGCCACTGGGTGAGGAAGGCGGTCTGCTCACCGATCTCGCCCAGCGGGTGCGTGGATACGACGACATCTGGGCAGGCGGTGACTGTGTGGAGGTGCTGGACCTGGTGTCCGGCACGCTGCGCCACGTTGCGCTCGGTACCCACGCCAACAAGCACGGCCAAGTCATCGGATCGGGCGTCGGCGGCGGATACGCCACCTTCCCCGGTGTGGTCGGCACCGCGATCAGCAAAGTGTGTGATCTCGAGGTGGCCCGCACCGGCCTGGGGGAGGAGGACGCCCGGCGCGCCGGACTGCAGTTCCACTCCGTCACCATCGAATCCACCGGCCGGGCAGGCTATTTCCCCGGCGCCGAGCCCATGACGGTGAAGATGCTCGCCGAACGCCGCACCGGCCGGCTACTCGGCGTACAGATCGTCGGCCGCGACGGCGCCGCCAAACGCATCGACACCGCCGCGGTCGCCCTCACCGCGAGAATGACAGTGGAGCAGGTGATCTCGCTCGACCTCGGCTACGCGCCCCCGTTCTCGCCGGTCTGGGATCCGGTACTGGTCGCTGCCCGCGCAGCGGCCCGCGCGGTAGCCCGCGGCCACTGATTCAGTGGCGCCCGCTATGGAGCCGAGGCGGGCATCGAGAGCGGCCGAAGCACGCGCTGCACGGCCGCCGCTCAGATCAAGGCTGCGGCGAGCCGGTCGGTCGCGGATACCAGCCAGGCCGGATCACCGTTGGCTCGGCCCCACAGCGCTTCCTTGACCGCGCCCGCCTGAGTCCAGCGGCGGGCGCGGATCGGATCGATCTGCGCCGCCTCGCAATAGATGTCGAGGAGCCGCAGGATCGTCGTTTTCGGGTTCGCCGAGCGGAGCAGGTCGTCGAATCGGGGGCTGCGGATGACATTCAGCGCGTCAGATGCGGGGTCGCCGATGTAGCACTTGGGGTCGATCGCGAGCCACGGTTCTCGATCGGACGACAGGACATTGGCGTCGTGGAGGTCGCCATGGACGAGGGTGTTCGGCTGGTCGCGGCCGAGCTCGCGGAGGGTGTCGAGCGCCGCGTCGAGGACTCGGCGCGGCAACGGTTGGCCGAATTCGGCTGCCGTGGTGCGGATCTCGTGCTCCCAGTCGTCCATGTGATCGGCGAGCCGGGGGAGTCCGGCGGGGGCTTCCACGGCCAGCCTGCGCGTGAGGCCGCCCTGGATCGCGACGGCTCGTTCCGGGTCGGTCACGGTGGCCAGGGTGTTGTCGGCGCGTTCGAGCAGCATCGCGTAGCGGGCGTCGTCGCGTGCGTAGATGCGCACGGCGCCGCGGCCGTTCATCGAAGCTATCGCGAATTATCGCGGGCCCGATTCACGTCGTGGCTCCCGCGGTTGCGCAAATGTTCAGCTATGTTACTTTTCCTTCGGCGAGATCGCTGGGCAGCAGGCGGTCGCGTATGGGTCGGCTGCTGGGTCTAGGGAGTGTCGGATGGTGTCGAGTGGCCTGGCCGGGGCTCGTTCCGTCGTGGACCAGCGCAGGCCGTTCTCTGATCCACGATTCGATCGCTTCATGGCGCTGATCGATGGCCTGTCCGTCGAGTCGCACGAGATTCTGACCGGGTTCGCCGAGCGGCTGC
Source organism: Nocardia sp. NPDC060259 (assembly GCF_042728775.1). Lineage (NCBI taxonomy): Bacteria > Bacillati > Actinomycetota > Actinomycetes > Mycobacteriales > Nocardiaceae > Nocardia > Nocardia sp. NPDC060259. The sequence continues at coordinate 35,648 of NZ_JBHXAY010000058.1, read as the reverse complement.
GTGCCGTTGAGCGAATGCCTGGCGACTCGCTGGTCGACTAGTCGATTCTTTCGGGAGCTTGCTCTCTTCTGTCCATGTATCTGGGACGTATGCCTCACTAAATCTGTGCTGGTCAGCGCACCGAAAGCGGCCGCGCTCCCGTCCGTGTGTCCGAAATCGGTCCATGCCGAGGTATTGACCTGGACTCGGTGTCCAACCTAAATTGCAGGGACACCGTGTCCCACATAAACGGGACGCGCGGCACACAGGAGTGCGTACATGACACAGAAGGTGTTCGTCGTCGGCGTCGGGATGACGAAGTTCGAGAAGCCGGGCGAACTGGAATGGGACTACCCCGACATGGCCAGGGAGGCGGGCACCAAGGCGCTCGCGGACGCGGGCATCGACTACGACCGCGTCGAACAGGCCTACGTCGGCTATGTGTACGGCGAGTCCACCTCGGGTCAGCGCGCGGTCTACGAGCTCGGGCTGACCGGCATTCCGGTGGTGAACGTCAACAACAACTGCTCCACCGGATCGACCGCGCTCTACCTCGCGGCGCAGGCGATCCGCGGCGGCCTGGCCGAATGCACGCTGGCGCTGGGTTTCGAGAAGATGCAGAAGGGTTCGCTCGGTTCGACATTCGACGACCGTGAGCAGCCGATGATGCGCCACCTGCTCGCGCTGGCCGAACTGCAGGAATTCGCGATGCCGCCCGCGCCGTACATGTTCGGCGCCGCGGGCAAAGAGCACATGGAGCGCTACGGCACCACCGCCGAGCAGTTCGCCAAGATCGGCGTGAAGAACCACAGGCACTCGGTGAACAACCCGTACGCGCAGTTCCAGAAGGAATACAGCCTCGAGGAAGTGCTCGCCGCCAAGCAGATCTACGGCCCGCTCACCAAGCTGCAGTGCTCACCGACCTCCGACGGCTCCGGTGCGGTCATCCTCGCCGGTGAGGACTTCGTCGATCGGCACAACCTGGCCGATCGCGCGGTCGAGATGGTCGGGCAGGCGATGGTCACCGACCTCGAGTCCACCTTCTCGACCCAGAGCGCGATCAACCTCGTCGGCGCCGACATGTCGCGCACCGCGGCGCTGAAGGTCTACGAGCAGGCGGGCATCGCACCCGAGGACGTCGACGTCATCGAGCTGCACGACTGCTTCTCCACCAACGAACTGCTGACCTACGAGGCGCTCGGCCTGTGCGCACCCGGGGAGGGCGGTCGGCTCGTCGACGACAACGCCACCACCTACGGCGGCAAGTGGGTCGTCAACCCGTCCGGCGGCCTGATCTCCAAGGGGCACCCCCTCGGCGCCACCGGCCTGGCCCAGTGCAGCGAACTCACCTGGCAGCTGCGCGGCGATGCCGACGCCCGCCAGGTCGACAACGCGCGAATCGCCCTGCAGCACAACATCGGTCTGGGCGGCGCGGTCGTGGTGACCGCCTACCGCCCGGCCAACCGCTGACTTCCCCCACGAAACCCGAGGAGTAACCCCATGGCATCTGTGTCCGTTTCCACCGATCTTCCCGTCACCCCCGAGCAGGCGTGGGCCCGCCTGAGCGACCTCGCGAACTGGGAGGACTGGCTGACCATCCACCAGGGCTGGCGCAGCGAGCTCCCCACCGAGCTGACCGCGGGCTCGCGCTTCATCGAGGTGGTGTCGGTGATGAACATGGCCAACAAGATCGAGTGGACCGTGGCCGAGGTCGACCCGAACAGGTACCTGCGCATCACCGGCACCGGAATGGCAGGTGTCACTGTGGAATTCGCGCTCAAAGTAGAGCCGACCGAGTCCGGCTCCAGTGCCGCGTTCGACGCGAGCTTCAAGGGCACCATGATCGTCGGCCCGATCGGCAAGGCCGTCGCCAAGCACGCCGAAGCCGACCTGAAGGCCTCGATGGCCAAGTTCACCGAGCTCGTCGGATCGGCCGCATGACCACTTCGGAATCGGCCGGGGTCGTCTTCGACGGCTCCGGCCTGGGGGAGTGGACCGACGAGGAGCGGTTCTCGGTCACCGCGGAACGGATCGCGGAATACGCCGCGGCGACCAATGATCCGATCGACGCTCACCGCAGCGGCGAGATCGCTCCGCCGGTGTTCGCGGTCGTCCCGGTGTTCACCTCGATGGCACCGGCCGCCCTGTCGGTCGCGCCGGTGGAACTGCTGATGAAGCTCGTGCACGGTGAGCAGGACTTCCTGTTCCACCGGCCGATCCGGGCAGGCGACGAACTGGTGGTGCGCGCCAAGCCGATCGGCTACCTGGGCAAGCCGAACGGTTCGACCGTGGTCGTCTACGCCGAAACCCGGGACGCCGCAGGCGAACTCGTCAATGAGCAGTGGATGACGGCGTTCTTCCGCAAGGTCGACGCCGGTCCAGGCGTCGGGGAGCAGGCGCCCGGGCACCGGATCACCGACGCCGACCGGGCGAGCGAACCGGTCGCGCAGGTCACCGCGCACATCGACAGCGACCAGACCTTCCGCTACTCGCCCGCCTCCGGCGATCCGATGCCGATCCACCTCGACGACGAAATCGCCAGGATGGCAGGCCTTCCCGGCATCATCAACCACGGGCTGTGCACCATGGCGTTCACGTCGTGGGCCGCGCTGACCGAACTCGCCGGCGGTGACACCGCTCGCCTGCGCCGCCTCGCCGTGCGTTTCGCCAAGCCGGTGCTGCCGGGCCAGGACATCACCACGACCCTGTGGCGCACCGCCGCCGCACCGGGCGTCGCCGCCTACGCCTTCGAGACCGAAGCCGCGGGTCAGATCGCGATCACCGACGGCCGCGTCGAAATCAACGAGGAGAACTGAACTCATGGGAAAGCTTGACGGTCGCGTCGCAGTCGTCACCGGCGCCGGGCGCGGTATCGGCCGCGAACACGCGCTGCTGTTCGCCCGCGAGGGCGCGAAGGTCGTTGTCAACGATCTCGGCGGCGCCAACGACGGCTCCGGCAGCGATGCCGGACCCGCGCAGCAAGTGGTCGACGAGATCGTCGCCGCCGGTGGCCAGGCGGTCGCCAACACCGATAACATCGCCACCTGGGATGGCGCGAAAGCCCTTGTCGACCAGGCGATCAACGAGTACGGCACGCTCGATGTGCTGGTGAACAACGCGGGCATCCTGCGCGACGCGTTCATCGCGGGCATGGAGGAATCCCAGTGGGATGCCGTCATCGCCGTGCACCTCAAAGGCCACGCCGCGACCCTGCACCACGCCGCGGCGTACTGGAAGGCACAGACCAAGGCGGGTGTGCCCGTCAACGCGGCGGTGATCAACACCGCCTCGGCCTCGGGCACCTTCATGCCCAACGCGGGACAGGGCAACTACGGCGCCGCCAAGGCGGGCATCGCCGCACTGACCCTCGTCGCCGCCGACGAGCTCGAGCGCTACGGCGTGCGGGTCAACGCGATCGCCCCGATCGCGCGCACCCGCCTGACCCTGGCCACCCCCGGCATGGGCGCGCTGTTCGCCGCCGAGGTGCCCGAGGGCGAGTTCGACGCGTTCGCCCCGGCCAACATCTCGCCGCTGGTCGCGCACCTGGCCGAGGCCGACTGCCCGCTCACCGGCAAGGTGTTCGCCGTGCAGGGCGGCGCGATCGTCGAACTGGCCGGCTGGCACGACGTGCGCACGGTCGAGACCGACGGCCCGTGGACCATCGACGAGGTCGCCGCCAAGCTGAAGGAGACCAGCTAGCCATGGCCCGCAACAGCTATGAGCTCGGCGTCGGCGTCAGCGAGGACCACCTGGCCCTCGCCGACGCGGTGCACGGGTTCGTCGAACGCACCATCACCGCCGAGATCGTCCGCGCGGCAGTCGAAGCCGGCGAGCCGGGCAAGCAGCTGCCCTACTGGGACGCGCTGGTGGCGCAGGATCTGCTGAGCCTGCACGTCGCCGAGGACCTGGGCGGGCAGGGTGCGGGTCTGCTGACCATGGCCGTCGCGCTCGAGCCGCTCGGTCGTGGCCTGCACACCGGTCCGTTCGTGCCGACGGCACTGGCGAGCGCGGTGCTCGCCCAGGACGGTGGGGCATGGGCGCAGGCACAACTGCCCGGTCTGGCAGACGGGTCGCGCACCGGTGCGGTCGCGCTGTCGTCGAACCTGACCGGCGTGCTGCGTGACGGCGCGCTGGTCGTGGACGGCACCGCCGACGGCGTGGTCGGTGCGGTGTCGGCGGATGTGATCATCGCGCCGGTCACCGTCGTCGGCGAGCAGCGGTGGGTCGCGTTCGAGAACGCCGATCTGACCGTCGCCGCGCAGGACAATGTCGACGTGCTGCGCGCAGCGGCTCGGCTGCACGCGGATTCGGTCGAGGTGTCGGCGGCACGGGTGCTCACGGTCGCCTCGGCGCGGGTGCGCTCGGTCGCGGCGGTCGTGCTGGGCGCCGAGGCGGTGGGCGTGATGTCGTGGTGTGTCTCGACCGCGGCCGAATACGCCAAGACCCGCGTGCAGTTCGGCAGGCCGATCGGGCAGTTCCAGGGCGTCAAGCACAAGTGCGCGCACATGGGCATCGCGCTGGAGAAGGCGCGGGCGGTGCTGTGGGACGCGGCCTATGCCCTCGATCGTGACGACGAGACCGCCGACTACGCGGCCGCCGTCGCCGCGCTGATCATTCCCGACGCCGCGGTACAGGTCGCCCAGGATTGCATCCAGGTCCACGGCGGCATCGGCTTCACCTGGGAACACGACGCGCACCTGTACTACCGCCGCGCGCTCGCGCTGCGCGGTCAGCTGGGTGCGCGCGACGAACGCGCCGAGGCGGTCGCCGGCTACGCGCTGTCGGGGCTGACGCTGTCCAGTGAACTGGAGTTGCCCGCCGAGGCCGAGCGGATCCGGGCCGGTATCCGGGCAGAACTCGCCGCGATCGCGACGATCGACGACGAGGACGACCAGCTCGTCGCCCTCGGCGACGGCGGCTGGAACCTGCCGCATCTGCCCCGTCCGTACGGCCGCTCGGCCTCGCCGCTCGAGCAGGTGGTGATCTCGCAGGAGATCAAGGCTTCCGGTATCCCGATGCCGCAGCTGCTGATGGGTACCTGGGCGGTCGGCGCGATCGTCCCGCACGGCGACGAGCGGCAGAAACGGGAGCTGGTCGTGCCGACGCTGCGCGGCGAGGTCGTGTGGTGCCAGCTGTTCAGCGAACCGGGCGCGGGCTCGGACCTGGCGAGCCTGACCACCAAGGCGACCAAGGTCGACGGTGGCTGGCGGGTCACCGGGCAGAAGATCTGGACCACGGTCGCGCAGTTCGCGGAATGGGCGATGCTGATCGCGCGCACCAGCCCGGACAAACCCAAGCACGAGGGCATCACCTACTTCGTGCTCGACATGTCCAGCCCCGGCATCACGGTGCGGCCGCTGCGGGAGATGACCGGATCGGCGCTGTTCAACGAGGTGTTCCTCGACGACGTGTTCATCCCCGACGAGAACGTGGTCGGCGCGGTCGACGACGGCTGGCACGTGGCGCGCACGACACTGGCCGGTGAACGGGTGGCGCTGAGCCAGAAGATGGAGGCCTACGCCACCGACGCCGACCTGCTGCGGTTCGCGGTCGGGCGGGACCTGTCACCGGTGGCGCGCTACCACGTCGGCGAGCTCATGGCCGAGAGCCGGGCGGTGGACGTGATCGGTTCCCGGGTGGTGCTCAAGCAGCTGTCCGGCATCGATGTCTCGACCACTTCCAGTGTCGGCAAGCTGCTGGGTATGGCACTGGGACAGGCGATTTCGGAGTTCGTCGTCGCCGAACTCGGCATCGCCGGCGTCGTCTCGGTGCCGGGGGAGCGCAGTGATCACGCGATGGAACAGCTGATCGCCGGGCGCGCCACCACCATCTACGGTGGCACGACCGAGGTGCAGCTCAATGTCATCGGTGAACGCATGCTGGGGCTGCCCCGCGACGCGTCGGTGACCGCCTGAGGGTGCTCACGGCCGCCCGCCGACGGCGTCCCGGCGCGGCGACAGACAGGTGGTCGCGGCACGCACCCGCGACCACCTGCACACCGGCAGTTGATTCAGGGCACGCTGTGGGCGAAGACCAGAATCCCGCCGACCAGCAGGGCGACGACCTTCCCCACCTCGAGGGCGATGTAGGCGTGATGACTGTGCGACCGTGGCGCGTCGATGCCCGCGAGCACGGCATCGCTGCGGCGGGTCAATCGCGGGCGCACGGCGACGACCTGGACAGCGAAGGCCACCATGGCCACGGTGAGCGCCCGCGTGGCGGCGGTGCCGGGGGAGTCGACGAGGATCGCGACGAGAATCGTTGCGGCGAGGACGAGTTCGGCGATGTTGAGTGCGCGGAAGACCAACCGGCCGATGCCGAGCCCGATCGGCACGGTCACTCCGGGTGCCCGGAACTTCAGTGGCGCCTCCAGGAACGAGATGGCCAGCACCATGCCGAGCCAGCAGAACGTCGCCGCGGCGATCACAGCCCACGCGGTGGTCATGTCGATCAGGTCCTCTCCGTCGGTGTCGGTACCCGACCCGAACAGGATCGCCGATGGATCGTGATCTGTCCCGAGTCCGTGTCGGCAGGGCGCCGGACCCGGCTGGGATACTGTCCCCGCCGGATCGCGCCGATCCGGCGCCCGATGGGAGGAATGTGACCGCACAGCGCGCCGATGGCAGGGCCAGCCGATGGGACCGGCATCGCGCCGAGCGCCGGGACCGGATTCTCGCCGCTGCGCTCGAGGCTGTGCAGGCGCAGGGCGCCTCGGTGGGCGTGCAGGAGATCGCCGATCTCGCGGAGGTACCGAGGTCGGTGCTGTACCGGTTGTTCAAGGATCGCCAGGACCTCGACGAACAGTTGCGTGCCCGCATCGTCGACGACCTGATGGCGGTGCTCGCGCCGACCCTGAATCCCGAAGGCACCGTGGCCGAGGCCATCGCGCGGTCGGTCGATACCTATGTGGGGTGGATCGCCGCCAATCCCCGGCTGCACTACTTCCTCGGCGCCGGGTCCGAGGGCAAGCAGCGGCACAATTCACCGATCGTCTCCGGCACCAAGATCGCGATCGCCGGCACCGTGCGCGAGGTGTTCGAGAACGCGTTGCGCGCCCAGTCGGCCCCGGTGACGATCGCCGAGCCGATGGCCTTCGGCCTGGTCGGGTTCGTCGACGGCAGCGTGAACCGGTGGCTGAGCCGCTCGATGCAGCCGATGGACGCGGCCGAGCTGTCGTCCTACCTGCAGGGGGCGATCTGGGCGATCGTGGACAGCAGCCTGCGCAAGGTCGGGGTCATGCTCAATCCGCTGACGCCGATGGCCGATCTCGTGGCGCCGCCGAGCGATACCCTTGAGCAAGGGAGTCTTGATGGAAGGAGCTGACGTGGGGCAACCAGTCCGCATCGCGTGTAGCCGCCGCGTGATCGCCCGAGGCTGATCTCGAGCGACCGATGTCCGAGCAGCCGATCGACCTGGTCGATTCAGCCGAACGAACCCGCACCGCGCTCGCCAGTGCCGTGGCGCTGCTCTCGCAGGCTTGGGCGTCCGGTTCACCACCCGATCTTGCGGTCTTCCTGCCCGGGGAACCGGCGGCGCGGCGCACGATCCTGATCGAACTGATCAAGATCGACCTCGAATACCGCTGGCTTCGGTATCACTGTCCCAAACGACTGGCCGAATACCGCGCCGAATTCCCCGAGCTGCGCGATGGTCCCCTGCCCGCCGAGCTCGTCTACGAGGAATTCCATGCTGTGCGCCGCGGATCGTGGGCAACCGATGCGGCGGCCACCGCCGGTGCGGCGACCGCGGCGGCGACCGGCCCCGAGCCGACGAGCGACGACTACCAGAGCACGATCATCGCTCGTCCCGGCGCGCAGGCTCTGCTCGACACCATCGATGTCGGCGATCGCGTCGACGACTTCGACCTCCTGATGAGGATCGGCTCCGGCGCCTTCGCCCAGGTCTATCTCGCCCGGCAGCAATCGATGCAGCGACTCGTCGCGGTCAAGATCTCCCACAACCACGGCATCGAGCCGCAGACGCTCGCCCAGCTGGACCACGAGTACATCGTGCGCATCTTCGACCAGCGGCTCATCGCCGACGGCCAGCTGAAGCTGCTCTACATGCAGTACCTACCGGGCGGGACGCTGCTCGACGTGCTGCGGTTGCGGCGCTCGACGCCGCCCGAACGCCACGACGGGCAACTGCTGCTCGACGCCGTCGACGAGGTACTCGCCGAGAAGGGTGAGGTCAGGCCGACCGAATCGGCGATCCGAACCAGGACCGCGGCACTGACCTGGCCGGAGACCGTCGCCTGGCTGGGCCGCCGACTCGCGGACGCGCTGCAGCACGCGTCCGAACGCGGGGTGTTGCATCGCGATATCAAGCCAGCGAACGTGCTGCTCAGCGCCGAGGGCGTGCCGAAGCTGGCCGACTTCAACGTCAGCTTCAGCAAACGGATCAAGGGCACCAGTCCGCTGGCCTACTTCGGCGGATCCTTGGCGTACATGTCGCCCGAACAGCTCGAAGCCTGCCATCCCGAGCTGCCCGCGACCGCCCTCGACCTCGACACCCGCAGCGACATCTTCGCGCTGGCCGTCATGCTGTGGGAATTGCTCACCGGGCGGCGGCCCTTCCCGGACGAGTCGTCGGCGGGTGAGTCCGAGACGTCGCTGGCCCGCATGCTCGAATTGCGGCGCAGACCGGTCGAGTCGACATTCCTGTCGGAGCTTCCGCCGGATTGCCCCATGGCGCTGCGCCGCGTGCTGTTGAAATGTCTGTCGCCCGATCGCGAGGACCGGTATTCGTCCGGCTCGGAATTGGCCCAGCAGTTCGACCTGTGCCTCGAGAAAAGGGCCCGCGACCTCGTGTATCCGCCGCCGGACAGCTGGCGAACGCGGCTGTCGCGGTGGCCAACCCCCGTCCTCTGGTTGTCGTCGATGGTCGGTGTCGGCCTGGCGACGGTGTACTTGGCTGTGCACGCCCAGGAACTGATCAGACAGCGCCTGCCCGACGCCACGAACGCGCAGATCGACAAGGGCATCCTGGTGTGCATTCTCGGTGGCTTGCTGTTGGCCATCGTCATCTACATCTACATCTCGCGCGATCAGCTCGAGGTTCTTCGCGGCTTGCGCAAAGACAGACGCTACGGCGAGGCACGGCTCGCGCGAGTGCGGTCGCGGACACTGGTGTGGGGCGACCTGTGTGCGCTCAACACCCTGCTGTCCGCGCTGATCGCCACCGTGACGGCCGTGCTGCTGCTGCGCTGGTTCACCGACCTCCCGGTGCGGCTGCAGATCCACGCGGCGATGACTGTTCTGGTGGCGGGCACCATCTCGGTCGCCTACACCTTCTTCCTTTCCACGTTCTACCTCGTCCGCTGCGTCTATCCCCGCTACCTGCGCCACGGACGCACGACGGAGCGCGACGCCGCCGACCTGCGCTGGCTGCGCCGGCGAACCACGGTCTACCTCGCGGTGACGGCGTCGGTGCCGGTGGTCGGGGTGCTGGCCGGATTCAGCTTTCTCGAACCAGAGGAGCTGTGGCTCGTGCGCGACTCGGTGCTGGGGCTGTGCGCGGCCGCCGGGCTCGCCTTCGTCGCTGTGTACTGGTTGTTCCGCAAGCTGGACGCCGACCTGCGCGCGCTCAGCCGGGTGGTCTAGCGCTCGACGCGCCGGCCGCCGAATTCCGTGGGCTCCGTAGGGAGGTAATGGGCCTATGCTGAATTCAAGGCCGCCGAGCTCGGCGGTGGTGCCAACCAGCCGATGGAGGTTCCGCCATGGCCATGTCACCCACCGTGCACACGTGCCTACTGGATGCGGGTGTGGAGTATGAGACTGTGCGGCATCCGCACAGCCATAGCAGTACCGAGACCGCCGAAACAGCGTCCATCCCCGGCGACCGGCTCGCCAAGACGGTCCTCCTCGAAGACGACCAGGGCTACGTCGGCGCCGTGCTGCCATCCACTCATCACCTGCGGCTGCCGAAACTGTGGGACCAGACCGGGCGACGACTGTCGTTCGCTCACGAGTCGGACATGCGCGAAGTCTTCAAGGACTGCGAAGTCGGCGCGATCCCTCCCGTGTGCACCGCTTACGGCATGACAACACTGATGGACGAAAGCCTGAGCACTCAACCCGACATCTATTTCGAGGCCGGGGACCACGAGACGCTCATCCACATGCGCACCGAACAGTTCCTGCGCTTGATGGAACACGCGCAGAAGGGACGGTTCTCCTAGCCGGGCTCTTCGACGTGGACCTTCTGACCGAGCAGGAACGTCGTCACCGCTCCCACCACGCCAGTAGCGTCGCCGCGGCGCTGCACGACCGTGGAATCGTCGCGGTTGCCCTGACCTGGGTGGACACCAGCGGCATCACCCGGACCAAAGCCGTCCCGCTCGAACGGCTACCCCACGCCGCGGCGTGGGGCGTGGGAGCCTCCCCCGTATTCGACGCGTTTCTGCTCGACGACTCGATTCTGTCCGGGCATTTCGCCGGCGGGCCGACCGGCGACCTGCGGCTCCACCCCGACCTGGCACGCATCGCACCGCTCGCCGCTCTCCCCGGCTGGGCGATCGCCCCTGCCGACCGGTATAGCCAGGACGGCGCACCGCACCCACGCGACCCCCGGTTGCTGCTGCGCCGCATCGTCGACGAATTCGCCGCCGACGGGTTCGTGGTGCGCGCCGCGATCGAATTCGAATGGGTCGTCTCGCGGACCGACCCCGCCGACCCCGACGCGTTCCACCCGGCTTCCACCGCGCCCGCCTACGGTGCCGCCAAGCTCGTCGAGCTCGGCGGCTACCTGCGCGATCTCCTCACCGCGCTGCGAGACAGCGGCATCGCCGTCGAGCAGATCCATCCGGAATACGCGGTCAGCCAGTTCGAATTGTCCATTGCCGCCGCTGATCCGCTGGCCACCGCCGACACCGCGATCGTGGTCCGCGAGACCATTCGTGCGGCCGGCGCCGCACATGGCCTACGCGCATGCTTCGCACCGATGGTCGACGTCGACGGAGTGGGCAACGGCGGCCACATCCACCTCAGCCTGTGGGCCGACGGGCGCAACATGATGGCAGGTGGCTCTGGGCCGTTCGGTCTCACCGACCCGGGCCACCGCTTCGCCGCAGGCATCCTGAAACACCTGCCCGGGCTTCTCGCGATCGGCTGCCCGTCGATGGCCAGTTACCTGCGACTGCGCCCCAGTCACTGGGCCGGGATCTACGCGTGCTGGGGGCTGGAGAACCGTGAGGCCGCACTGCGTTTCATCACCGGGGCCGATGGCGAACGTGCGGACGCCGCCAACTTCGAGGTCAAGTGCTTCGATCCGGCGGCCAATCCTTATCTGGCGCTCGCCGGCCTGCTGATCGCAGGCCGGGCGGGCCTGGCCACCGACCTCGCGCTGCCGAAACCGGTCGCCGTCGATCCCGCCGGCCTCGATCAACACACCCGCGACGCCGAAGGGATCAGCACGCTGCCGAGAACCCTGCACGATGCGGTCGCCGCCTTCGAAGGAGACCCGGTGCTCTATGGCGCGTTCGGCGCCGAACTGGCCGACACGATCAGCAGCGTCCGCCGCGGCGAGATCGCACTCTTCGCCGACGCCACTCCCGCACAGATCGCCACCGCGACCCGGTGGCGGTTTTGACCTGCTGTGCCATCCAGCGGGATGATCCGGGTGAAATCCCGCGGCGACCGGGCATGCTCGGTGTCACTCTGATCGACAGTCCACCACAGTGGAGGTGCCGAATGGATGAGCCCGAGCCGACCGCTGACCTGATGCGGATCGTCGAGTACTTCGATCGCTTCGCCGAATCCGACGCCAATGCCGATACGGTGGTCCGCGCGGCCGCGGTCCTGGCCGAATGCCCGGCGGGCGCGCGCTGGCCGTCGGGCACCACCATTCGGTATGACGCGGCGGGCCGACTGCTTCCCGCCGCCGCACCACCGCCGGGAGCATTCGGCACGGAGCCCGCGGTGTGGCTGGAGCGGTCCGGCGCCCCGCACCCCCGGGACGGCGTGCTGGTCGGCCGGTTGCGGCACTGTCTGCTGGTGACATCGCGCCGGGGTGCGGCCGGGCCGACCGGGCTGGCCGACCCGGCCCTGCTCGAAGTGGTGCTGTCGGAGGAACAGCGGCGCGCGGATCGGGTCCGCGCGATGCGCCTGCTCGGCGTCGATCCCGGGCGGCCGATGTGCCTGCTGGCGGTATCCGGACCGGGCACGGCGGACGCGGTGCGCATCATCGCCGAGCATGTCCCGGTGGTCCGCTCGACGATCCTCGGCACGACCACCGCGGTGCTGATACAGGACGCAGGCACCTGCCGGGAGTTGTCGGATGTGTTGAATATGGCTGTCGTGCAGTCATTTCCGGCATCACGGCGAGGCGCCGACGGTCCCTGGGTCGGAATGGGCGAACGGCTGCCCGCGTTGGCGGCCGCCACCTCCTGGGAGCAGGCGCGGCGTGCGCTGCGATTCGCGTCGTCGACCTGGCACGGACGCCGGGTGATCGCCTTCGAACGGCTCGGGTCTCTTGCCCTGCTCGGGGAACTGCCGGTTTCCCGGCTCCTCGGCGCGCCGGATGTGGTGCGGCTCAACGACTTCGCCGCGACGGAAGCCGGCGGCCAGGCCGTCGACACACTGGAGGCATTCTGCGTGTTCGGATCACTGCGGCGCACCGCGGACGAACTGCACCTGCACCACAGCACTGTCGCGGCACGGATCGCCCAGGTCGAGACGGTGATGGGCTGGCATGTCGGTGAGGCGCTGGACCGGTTCATGGCTACCTTGGCGCTGACGATGCGCCGGATCGCCCTGTCGTCGGCGGAATTGTCCCCGGACCCGCCGACCGGACCCGACACGCGTCGGGCGGTTCGGAACCATCCACCGACGGATGTCGGGTGATCTGGATCACTGCTGTCGGCGACGATCGACGGGCACCGGGTAGGTGCAACCGGGAAACCCGGTGTACGAGAAGGAGTCTCCACCATGGCGGTCATCGATCCGAACAACACCTGGGCGCCGCTCGAACAGCGCCTGGCCGTCACCACGAACGAACGCCACCGCACGGTGCTCGGCATCGTCATCGAACACATGAAGGCCGAAGCCGCACCCGATCTCGACGGGCTCATGCGGACCCTGGTCCCCGAACCGGCCTACCACTTCTGGAACGAAGGCAATGACGTCGGCCCGAAGGGCCGCGACGTCGTGCACACCTACTACTCCGACTTCGTCGCCAGCCGCAGCAACGTGCTCGAGTACCAGCTGGACCGGCTGGTCGTCGACGACCACTGTGTGGTGACCGAGGGCTTCCTCAAACAGATCTACCCGGGTGCGTACGCCGCGCAGATCGGCATCCCCGTCGACGATCCGGCCGCCGACTACCTGGTCGTGTTCCGTCAGCTGCTGCTGTGGCCGATCGATGCCGAGGGCCGCATCGAAGGTGAGGATTCGTATCACTCCGGCCCCGCGGAGATCCGCAAGCTGACCTTCGACGAATTGCCGCGCGAATACGTCGAACTCGTGCACCCGGGCGCGTGACGATGACGGAACGAACGGACGCGATCCCGGGCGCGCACCGGGCCGATATCGCGAGCATGCTGCTCGACCGGCTCGGTGACCAGCGGCTCGGCCTGCGCACCCGCGACACCGACTGGACCTGGGACGCGGTCGTCCACGAGTCGGCCGCCCGCGCGGAACTGGCCCGCGCCCTGCGCCGCGACGGCCCGTTCCACATCGGCGTGCTGCTGGACAACGTGCCCGACTTCGTCTTCTGGCTCGGCGCGGCGGCGCTGGCGGGCGCGACGGTGGCGGGTCTCAATCCGACCAGGGGCACCACCCAGCTGGCCGCCGATGTGCGGTATGTCGACTGCCAGCTGATCGTCACCGACGCCGCGGGGATGGCTCGTCTGGGGCAGCTGGACCTCGGCCTCAGCGCAGATCGGTTCCTGCTGGTCGACGACCCCGGCTACGCCACCCGCATCGATGCCCACCGCGTGCCGCCCACGGCGGCGGGCGGGCCGGAGCAATTGCTGCTGCTGTTGTTCACCTCGGGTACCACCGGCACGTCGAAGGCGGTGCGGTGCACCCAGCGCCGCCTCGCCGTGGTCGCGCACGCCGCGGCGGCGAAGTTCGGGCACGTACGCGACGACGTGGACTACTGCTGTATGCCGCTGTTTCACGGCAATGCCATCATGGCGCTGTGGGCGCCTGCCCTGTCGGTCGGCGCGACGATCTGCCTGACCCCGAAATTCTCTGCGTCGCAGTTCCTTCCGGATGTGCGGCACTTCGGCGCGACCTACTTCACCTACGTCGGCAAAGCACTGGGATACCTGCTGGCCACGCCCGAAGCCGCGACGGATTCGGACAATACGCTGGTGCGGGGGTTCGGCACCGAGGCGTCGGTGGCCGATCAGGACGAGTTCCGCCGCCGCTTCGGCGCGGAACTGTTCGAGGGGTACGGCTCCAGCGAGGGCCCGAGCTTGGCGGCCTTGGATCCCGCCGCACCGCCCGCCGCCCTCGGCAGGCCGGCGCATCCCGGTGTGGCGGTGGTGAATCCGGACACCCTGCAGGAGTGCGCGCGGGCCGAACTCGACGAGCACGGCCGGGTCCGCAATCCCGACGAGGCCATCGGGGAAATGATCGACAAAGCGGGCGCGCTCGCCTTCGAGGGCTATTACAAGAACGAGGTCGCCGACGCCGACCGCATTCGCAACGGCTGGTACTGGACCGGGGATCTGGGCTACCTCGACACCGACGGATACCTGTACTTCGCCGGTCGCAAGGGTGACTGGATCCGTGTCGACGGCGAGAACACCTCGGCACTCATGATCGAACAGGTCCTGCGCCGTCACCCCGCGGTCATCGCCGCCGCCGTGTTCGGGGTGCCCGACCCCCGCTCGGGCGATCAGGTCATGGCCGCCGTCGAAGTCGCCGATCCGGCCTGCTTCGATGTCGCCGAGTTCACCGAATTCCTCCGCACCCAGGACGACCTCGGCAGCAAAGGTACACCCCGGTTCCTGCGCGTCTCGGCCGACCTCCCGGTGACCGGGTCGAACAAGGTGCTCAAGCGCGAACTCCAGGAGCAGGCCTGGCGCACCGATGAACCTATCCACCGGTGGGCAGGCCGGGGCGCACCGCACTACCGCCGCATGACCGAAGCGGACAAACAGGCGCTGGAGTCGGAATTCGCCGCGTACGGCAGGCAACGCATGCTGTAGCTGTCCGTGCGCCTGGTGGTGTCGCGCACCGTCGAACAGGTAGTCCGCGTCGTTCGGTGCCCGTCGCATCAGTCGGCGGTGCGCGGCAGGGCTCCAGGGCCGCACCGTCGGCAGGCCGTCGGCGTCGCGGTACCAGCTCTGGCAGCCGGTCGGGGCGAACGCGTCGTGCGCATCACAGTGTCCGGTCAGCCCTGTGGCATCGGCAGTGGAATGCTGACGCCCAGCGGCAGCGTGATCTGCGGGCCGGGTGTCGGGTCGGGTTCGGTCGGTGGCCGCTGCGTTCCCGTCGGCTGGTCACCGCACAGGATTCCGCACTCGATGGCGCCGATCACCGGCAGCGACACCAGGATCACCGGCTCGGGCGATGGAGTCGGGGCCGGTGCCATGGGTTCGAGCATCAGTGGGGCTTCGACTGCGGGGGAGGGAGTTTCGGGTGCGGTGTCGTCCAGGGGCAGGATGGGGGCGGACGGCACGGTGGCAAGGTCGACGTGGACCGGGGACCCGCCCGTGCGGTAACGCTCCGACCAGCCGAGTACGTCGGCGGTGTAACTCGCTGAATAGTTGTAGCGGAGCACCGCACGCTGCCGCGCGGCGGGATCGCGCAGATCGGTCCCGTCGGCGCACAGGTAGCGGGCCGCGGCCAGGCTGGCGTCGAAGACATTGTGCGGGTCGGCCGTGCCGTCGCCGTTTCCGTCGGTGGCGTATCGGCTCCAGGTGCTCGGCAGGAATTGCATCGGGCCGACCGCGCGCACGAATCCACCCTCGGCGGCGGGGATCACTTCGTTGCCCGGCAGCGTGCCGTCGAGCGCGGGCCCGAAGATCGGCCGCAGCGTCGTGCCCGCGGCGTCGGTGTTTCCCCGGTCGGCGTGGTCGGACTCGATCTTGCCGATCCCGGCCAGCAGATGCCAGCTCACACCGCAGCCTGGCGCCGAGAGTTGCAGGGACAGTTCGGCATTGCGGTAGGCGGCAAGGACGGTCTCGGGGATCCCGAGCCCGCCCGTGGCAGCGACCGGAGTGACCGCGACGGGCGGCGTCGGATCGATCGGCGGCGCCGCTGTGCGCAGCTTGCGCGGGACGGGCGGAGTGGGCGCCAGCAGACCGACGACCGTCGACTCCGCAGGCATCGACGCGACAGCGACAGGCGGAGTGGGCAATTCGCGCGCCGCCGGTGCGGTGGCACGCGCCGAACCGGAGACGAGCAGACCTGCCGCGAGGATCGTGGTCGCGGCGAGAGGGGTGGGGCGCATGGTGATGCCACCTTCTGTTGTCTTGTCCAGTCGTCTGCCCGGACGTTCCGGCGTGTGCGCGCCGGGGCTGGGTTCCGATACCCCGAGAATTATGTTACTGATGGTTCTGGCGAAATGGCATGCTAATCGGCGATATTCACGCAATACAAGTGATCTGACAATCAAGATAAGTGGATGATAATTCTCATCCAATCCGGTACCGTTCGAAGTGCCCGGCGACGACGTGGGCGGCGTATTTACCCCACGCCACACAGCGATCGCGCGTCGTGCCTCCCTCGCGCGCCCACGCGGCAGCCCGGCGAACTCACTGCCGCGGCGGACGGGCGATCGAGTAGTCGCGGCGTCCGGATTCGATGTGCAGGTCCGGACGCCGCGCACCGGGCACCGGGTGGCGCCTATCGCGACAGCGGCCGACCGAGGATGATGGTCTCGAGAAGTTGAATCACGGTGTCCTGCGGGCAGATTCCGTCGTCGCCGAAGGTGCGTCCCAGATCGACGACCAGGCTGAACGCGGCGTGCACCAGGACTCGCGCCTCGCTGATCGACAGTTCCGGCCTGGCCCCGACCACCAGCCGCGCCCACTCGGTGACGATCAACTGCTGGAGGTGGCGCAGGGTCACCTGATCGGTCTGCTCCACATGGCGGAACTCGGCGTAGTAGACGAAGGTCAGCGCGCGTTCGGCGAACGAGCCGGACACATACAGGCCGATCAGCGTGCCCAGTGCCCCGGCCGGGGTGTTGGCGGCGGCTGTCGCGGGCCTGATCGCCGCGGAGACCCTGTCCGCCGCCCGTCGGAAGGCCGCCACCAGCAGATCGCTCTTGCTGCGGTGGTAGCGGTAGACCGCCGACGCGGAGGACAGCTCGGCGGCCGCGGCGATGTCCTCCACACTGACGTTCGGATACCCGCGCTCGTGGAACAGCTCGACCGCCTTGTGCAGCACCAGTTCGTGCTTGAAGGGCTGAGCCCGCCCTGTGCTCCGGTGGGCCGCCGCACTGGCGTGCCGATCGGTCAGATCGGCGTCGACCAGCGTCCAGCTCGTCGAACGGAGCAGCGCGGCAAGAGCTTTCGCGGGGACGGTCGCATGGTGATCGCCGATGCTGCTGATCACGGCGAAGATCGACACCGCCCGCGCCGCGCGATCGTGGCCGTCCAACTCGGGCCTGACCTCGCCGATGCGTGCCCGCAGGCTCGCGATCGCCGCGGCGAACTGGTCGCTGAACTCCTGATGGTCGTCGGGTTCGAGGTAGCGGCGTTCCCAGCGAGCCAGCGCTGCGGTGGGCCGGTTGGCGATGGTCGCGGCGACGATGGCGCCCAGCACATGGTCCAGGCGCTGCCGCGGAGACCAGCCCGCCGCGTCCTCGGGCAGTTCGACGGCTCGCAGGGCGAGTCCGGACAGGCGCAGCAGTTCGGCGCGGAACAGCGCGTACTTGCTCGGAAAGTGCCGGTACAGCGCGGTCGAACTGATGTCGAGACGCCGGGCGATGTCGTCCATGCTCACGCCGTGATAGCCGTGTGCGCCGAACGCGGCCGCCGATTCCGCGGCGATCTGCGCCCGCCGGTTCTTCGGCCTGCGCCGGACCGCCCGCGCCGCGGAATCCGCGGTCGGTTCGTCGGCGTGCTTGCCCGACGTCCTGGCCTTCGCAGCGCGCGGGGAGCGGCCGGTGTGCCGGGGGGATAGCGCGCCGGGTTCGGTCACTGCGCGGGCGCCGTCGTCAGCGGGGAATTCACTTTCTCGACCAGCCACCGGCCGTCGTCGTTGCGCAGGCTGAGCACCATCGACAACTGGCCGGGCTTGGCCTTGTGCTCGGTGCCGAGGCTCGAGATGGTCGTTCCGATCACCACGATCGCCTCGGCGGAGGTCTCGTCGCCGGTGCGCAGTGCGCACTGGGTGTCGGTGGTCTTGGAGACGACTTCTCCCTGCGTGAGGGCATCGCGCAGTTCGGTGCTGGTCGACTCGAACTGCTTTTTCCAGTCACCGGTCGCCCCATCGAGAACGGCCTTGAAGTAGGTGTCGAGGCTCTTGCTGTCGTAGTCGGCCAGAATCGGGCCATAGTGGCAGGCGGCCTCGCGGGCCCGCTGCTGAGCGGCGAGGAGATCTTTGCTGTCCTTGTTCTCCAGGAACAGCACCAGCGAGGTCGCCACCGATGCGCCGAGCACGACCGCCGCGGCGCCGCGCAGGCCGAGCGTTTTCCGGTCGATCTCCCACCACCTGCCGGGCTCGGTCGTCTTCTGCTCGATCGTGGGCACCGCCGCAGCGGGCTCGTCGACTTCGGATGCCCTTGTGGTCGAGGTGTTTTCGTCGTTGCTCATCGGGACTCCTAACGGGGTGCTGGCACCGCGGGCTGGGACAGTTCGTTGCCGGTCACGCCGGGCGGCGGGCCCGCTCCGTTGTCAGGGCCCGCCGGTCGCGGCGCGTTGGCCGAACCGCGGATCTGCAGGGCGGGATTGTCGGTGACGCAGTAGTTGTAGAGCCGCACCCTGGTGTCGGTAGTGGGGGTGGTCGGCACGGTCGGGACGGTCTCGTAGTCACACGTCGGGCGCGGCCACGGATCGACGAGGGTGTAGTACGCGTTGTGATGGGCGGGGACGCCGACTGCTTCCGCGAAACGGCTCAGCGAGGGGAACAGCACCTCGATGGCGGGCTGGCGTAGCTTGGCCGCCCGGGTGATGGCCACCAAGTTGGTCACCAGATCGGTGATCGGGTTCTGGGTGCGCGAGATGAAACCGCCGAGGGTGGCGAGCTGTCCCGGACCCTGCTCGAGCAGATGGCGCAGTTCGGCGTCGGCGGCGGTGAACTGCTGGAACAGGGCGCTCCCCGCCTGGGTGACGGTGCCGAGGTCCGGTTGCGCGTGCGCGGTCGTGGCGGCGATGACCTCGAGGTTGCGCAGCAGGTGCTCGGTCTGGGGGAGCAGGTCGGTGAGTCCGGCCATCGCCCTGCTGATCCCGGAGATCATGTTGCGCAAGCCGTCGGGCCCGCCTGCCAGCGCCTTGTCGAGTTCGTCGACGATCACGGTGAGCCGTTCGGGATTCATACCGCCGACCAGGCCGCCCAGATTGCCGAGCACCGACTGCATCTGCACCGGCACCGCCGTCGAGGCACGGTCGATCACCGCGCCGTCGCGCAGGAAGGGACCGGATTCGGACACGGGCCGGAAATCCAGGTACTGCTCGCCTGCCGCGGACAACCGGGCGACCGCCACCGTGCCGCCGACCGGAATCCGGACGTCGTCGGAGATCTCGGCGACCGCGGCGATCCCGTCACCGGCGACCCGCACGTCCTCGACCCGGCCGACCCGGACGCCGCGGAAGGTCACATCGCTGCCGACGGTGAGCCCGCCGGAGGTCGCCAGGTGCACGGTGACCGCGAAGTCGGACCTGGTCGGGTCGATCCGCAGCACCGCACCGCCCAGATACAGGCTGCCCAGCACGAGCACCACGATCAGGCCGAGATTGGCGACCGCGACGCGGCGGCGCACCAGCCATTGCCACAACGGTGAATTCATCGGGGTCCCTCCTGCGCCGGGGGTTGTGGCGTGCTGTTGAGCCGGCCGGTGACCTTGGCGATCACCTCGGCGATGCTGCCGAGGAACATCGGCACGTCACCGGTCTCCGGCCAGCGGCTGCCGATCGGATCGCTCAACGCGCCGATGTCGAGGTAGGACAGGGTTCCGCCGACGGCCAGGTTCGGGCCGCGCAGGCTGTCCATCACGTGCGGATACATCTGATGGAATCCCTCGAGCGTGCCGGTGAGATCGTCTCCCATCTGCGAGAACCCCGACATCAGGTTCTGCACGCTCTGGAAAAGGCTCACGAATTGCGCTCCGTTGGAGGTGCTGAAATCGCCGAGCGCGTCGGTGGTCACCGCCAGCTTGTCGATCAGTTCGACGATGGCCTGATTGTTCTCGGCGAACAACCCGATCAACTGCGGGAAGCTGTCGGCGGCGGCGCCGAGTTCGGTTTTGCGCCTGGCCAGTTCGCCGGTCAGCACCGACAGTCCGGACAGGGTGGCGTCCAGATCGCCGGTGCGCGCGTTGAGCGCGGCGATGACCGCGGTCATCTCGCCGATCAGATGCTGCAACTGCGGGGCCTTGCCTGCGAAGATGGAGTTGAGTTCGGCGGTGGCCCTTGCCGCCTGGTTGAGCCCGCCGCCGTTGATGAGCATCGAGATCGACATCATCAGCTGCTCGACCGAGGCCGCCGAGGCAGTGTGCTCGGTGCCGATGGTCGCGCCCTCGCGCAACGGCGGTCCGGCCTGGTCGGCGCTGGGCAGTGTCATGGCGACGAAGATGTCGCCCAGCGGGGTCGCCTGGCGCAGTTCGACGGTGGTGCCCGCGGGCAACTGGATGTCCTCGCGGATCAGCATTTCGACATCGGCCAGGAACGAGGTGGTCGAAATCCCGGTGACCACACCGATATCGGTTCCGCCGATCTTCACATGCGCGCGATCGGGCAGGTTGAGCGCGTCGCGGAAGGTGGCGTGCACGGTGTAGCCTGGCCCGCCGATGCCGGGCTCGGGCATCGGCAGCTCGGCCACGGTCAGGCCGCACGCACTGGTGGAGGCCACGGCGACGGTGCACAGGACCGCCGCGGTGGTGGAGCGCAGGTTCATTTCGTCAGTCCCAGCAGCGCGGCGGTCAATCCGAAGTCGGGGCCCAGGTCGGAGATCTTGCCGGTTCGGCAACCGTCCAGACGCATCTGGACCCGCTCGCAGAACAGCGACAGCGCCTCGCCGTCGAGGATCACCTTGTCGAGCAGACCGTGCAGGCGCAGGGCCTGGTGTTCGCGGCTGATGGCATTGTCGAAGTTCTGGAACATCAGCGGACCGACGTCGATGACCTCCGTGAGATTGCGTGCGTTGGCGCGCATCTGGGCCGCGATCGCGACGAACTTGGTCACCGCGCCCGCCAGCTGGTCCTCGTTCTGACCGACCACCGAGGAGGTGTTGGTGATGAAGTCGTCGAGCTGGGCCAGCACCGCCTGCAGACCGGGGGACTGCTGACCGAACAGGGCGATCAGCTCGGTGAGGCGGCCGCTGAAATCGCGGACGGTCTGATCGTTCTCGGCGATGATCTGGGTGATCTCGCCGAGCTTCACGATGGTGTTGGAGATCTGATCCTTGTTGGCGAAGGTCAGCTCGAAGGCCGCCGAGAGTTCGTCGAGGGTCTGGCGCAGCCGGTCACCGTTGCCGTCGAGCAGCGGGTACAGCACCCGGCTGGCCATCGGCCCGGTCTGGTTGTCGCCCTTCAGCGCCTCGCCCAGCTGATCGAAATTCGCCAGGATCCGATCGAGTTCGACCGGTGTCCTGGTGCGGGTCAGCGGCAGATGCGCGCCGTCGGCGAGTTCGGGACCCGACCCGGTGTAGGCCGGTGCCAGCTCGACGTGCCGATTGGTGATCAACTGCGGTGACACCAGCGCCGCCATCGCGTCCGCGGGAATTCGCACCTCGCGGTCGACCGACATCACCACCTCGACGTAGCTGCCGCGCGGGGTCACCGAATCGACCACGCCGACCGGCACCCCGAGCACGGCTACTTCGTTGCCCGCGTACAGGCCTGCCACGTTCTCGAAGTCGGCGCTGATCCGCTTGCGCTCGCTCAGCACCTGATCGCCGAATCGGGTCACACTGTCGGGCAGCAGCGAGCAGCCCGATACCAGCGCGGCGGCCAGGCACACCGCCGCGAGCTTGTTTCTGCGAGTGAAAGTCATCAGTTGCACCCCTGCACGGCCTGCGCGAAGCACAGCCAGTTGTCCGGAAAGAGCCACGGCGCCCAGATATCGCCATAGGGTCCGTTGCCCAGCACGTTGTTGAACTGGCGCAAGGTCACCGGGGCGATCTCATAGATCCGGTCCAGGTTCTCCTTGTTCTTGGTCAGGCCGTCGGCCATGGTGTTCAGGTTCTGGATCAGCGGGGCGAGCTCACCGTTGTTCTCGATGCCCATCTCCTGCAGCAAGGCCGACATCGCCGCGACGTTGTCGAGCAGTTGGGTGAGCAGGGTCTGCCGTTGCTGCACCGCGGCGCCGATCGCCTCGCCCCTGGTCAGCAGCACGAGCACGCTGTTGCGGTTGTCGGAAACCAGGTGCGAGACCTGATCCATGCTCTTCAACAAGGTGTCGACCTCGTCGCGCCTGCTGTTGATCACCTGGGCCAGCGCGCCGATGCTGTCGAGCGCCTGGACCGCCATGGCGGGGGAGTCGCCCAGCTGCTGGGTGAGGACGTCGAGAGCGGTGCGCAGTTTCTGGGGGTCGATGCGTTCGATCCGCTCGAACGAGGAACTGTACTGCGGGTCCCGGATGACCTTGCTCAAGTTGTAGGGGACCGTGGTGTTCTCGATCCGAATACGGTTGTCCGGCAGTCCCTTTCCATCGCCTGGGTGCAGGTCGACGTGCAATCGGCCGAGAATGGTCGACATCTCGATCGATGCCTGGGCGTTGGGGCCGAGACGGATGTCGTCGCGGATGCGCAGGGCCACGTCGACCTTGTCGTCGACCAGCTTCACCTCCTGAACCTCGCCCACCTCGATCCCGGAGATGTCCACGGTCGCGCCGGGCCGCAGGCCGGCCGCCTGGGCGAATTCGGCGTGAACGGTCTTGTCACCCAGCTGGATCCGGGACAGCACGCTCGACCCGCCCAGCAACAGCACCACGGTGGACGCGGCGATCAGGCCGAGCCGCAGCTGGCGATTGCCACGCGGGAATCCTGGTATACGTGGCCGGATCATCGGCACACCCCCGAATGTGAATTGCCGCCGACCTGCGAGAACAGGCCTTCGGGGAGCAGGACGCCCCACAGGGAGACGTCGAGACCACAGAAGTAGGCGTTGCCGTAGGCGCCATAGCCGGTGAATCGGGCGACACCGTTGAGGAAGTCGGGAAGTTCGACCGCGCCGCGATCGAGGGCGGCGCCGTTGTAGAGCAGCATCATCACCCCGGTGGTCGCGTTGCGCTGGGCCTCGGCCACGCCGGGCTGAACCTGCCCGATGAGCGAGACCAGCGAGTTCGTCGCCCCGGACACCCGTTCGACCGAGCTCTTGAGCGACTCGCCCTCGGCGTAGAAGCCGTCCATCAGGCTGCGGGTCTGGGTGATCAGGGTTTCCAGCTCGTCGCTGCGGTTGGCCAGACCGGCCAGCACACTGCTGAGATTGGTGAGCACGTCGCCGAGGATCTGATCGCGCGCCCCGAAGGTACCGGCCAGCTCGGCGGCCTGGGTGATCAGCGCCGACAGCGACACCTCGTTGCCCTGCAGCGCCTGGATCAGCGTCTCGGACAGCGAATTGATCTGATCGGGCTGCAACACACTGAACAGCGGTTCGAAGCCCGACAGCAGGGCCGAGACGTCGAAGGACGGTTCGGTGTTCGCCAGCGGAATCTGGTAGCCGGCCGGCACCGTCGCGCCCGCTTCGGCGCCGGGCGCCAGCGCGATGTAGCGCTGGCCGATCAGATTCTGATACCGCACCAGCGCTTTGGTGGTGTCGGTGAGGTGCTGGCGTGACTGGATCCGGAAATCGACCCTGGCGGTGTAGTTGTCGTCGAAGTCGATCGCCTCGACCCGGCCCACCCGGACACCGGCCATCCGCACGTCATCGCCGACCCGCAGGCCGAGCACATCGGTGAAGACGGCGGAGTAGTCGTCGGTGTCGCCGGGGACGGTGCGTTGCAGGGTGGACCAGATCGTGTAGGTGAGCACCGTGGCGAGCACGACGAACAAGCTGAAACCGACTGCTGCCTTGGTGTATTTCACTGTTGGACACCACCTTCGGTAGCGGGGACGAGCGGCAGGTTGCCCAGGATCGACCCGAGCAGCAGCAGCTGGGTGAAGTTCGGCGCGCCGCCGACGATCGCGGACACCGCGGCGATCCCGGTGAGTGAGCGCGGCTGCGCCGCGGGCGTGCCTGCGGGGGCCGGATCGACGGCCGCCGCTGGCGCGGTGATGCCCGGAATGGCGGGCAGGCCGGGAATCATGGGAAGCCCGGGCAGCGTCGGCACGGTGACCTCGGGCAGCGTGGGCAGACCCGGGATCGGCAGGGTGGGCACCACCGGGGCGGGCCCGGCCGACTCCAGCCGCCGCGGAATCATGCTGTCCGCGTATTCCTGTGGCGGCGCCACCTCCGGCACCGTCGGACCGCCGCAGCGGGGACCGGTCATCTCGCCGTAGCGCGGGCAGTCCTGCGCGGTGTATTGCTGGAACGGCGTGAACGAGACATTCAGGCGCCAGGCCATCTGCCTGCGCGGACCGAAAGTGAATGTCTGCTGCAGTTTCTGGATCGAGGCATTGAGGTTGGCCGCCGTCGACTGCAGTGCGCCGGGATCCTTGGCGATGCCGCCGAACAGCCCGTCCAGACCAGCGACCAGCTCCTTGCCGGAATCGGGGTTCGCGGCGAAGAGCGCGTTCACCGAGTCGACCGCGGTGTTGCCCTGTACCAGCAGCTCCACCAACTGGGCCCGGTGTTCGTTGAGGGTGCGGGCCGAGGTGACCGAGTCCGCCAGCACGCCGACCAGTTCCGGCGCCGACTGGCTCAATGCCGTGGTGGCGCGGCCGAGGTTGCCCAGCAGGTCGCCGATCTCGGGAATCTGATGCACCGCGGTGAGCCACTGGTCGAGGCGCTCGATAGTGGAACCGGGTACCCGGGAATTCGGGTCGAGTGCCGCCGAGAGGGTGGCCAGTACCCGGCCGAGCTTCTCGGGCTGGATGTTGTCGAGCACATCGCGCAGGGTGTTGAGGGTGGACTGCAGCTGGATCGTCGCCTCGCTGGTGTCCTCCGCGATGGTGGCGCCCGCACGCAGGCCGGTGGCGGTGCCGCCGTTGTCGACGAGCTGGATGGAGGAGACGCCGAAGATGTTGTCGGGGACAACGCGCGCGGTCACCGTGTCCGGGATCGTCTCGGCCAGTCCGGGTTTCAATTCGAGGGTGGCGTGCTGGCGTTCGCCTTTGGCGACCATCTCCACGGAGGCGACGGCGCCGACGACCATGCCGCGGAATTTGACGTCGGCGCGCTGGGGTAGCCCGTCGCCGGTACTGGTGAGGTCGGCACCGACCACCACGGTGTCCTCGAACTCGCCGTTGTAGCGCAGTGCGAGCAGATACAGCGCGACCGCGAACGCGGTGATCACCGCCAGCCCCGCCAGCGTGAGCTGGACGGGTCTGGGGCCGCGCCCACTGGGATCGAGAATCATGCGACCTATCCCGAAATCCGGAATCCGGGGTCGATGCCCCAGATAGCAAGGGTGAGAAACAGATTGGTGAAGACCATCACGACGATGACCATCTTGATGGCCCGGCCGGCCGCGACCCCGACACCTTCGGGGCCGCCGGAGGCGACGAAACCGTAGTAGCACTGGATGAAGGCGGCGAGCAGGACGAACACCACCACCTTGAACAGCGAGAAGAACAGGTCCCCGCCGACCAGGAACTGGAAGAAGTAGTGGTCGTAGGTGCCCGCGGTGGTGCCGCCAAGGACCAGCACCGACAGCTTGGTGGCGAGGTAGGACACCGCCAGGCCCATCGTGTAGAGCGGCACGATGGTGACGGTGGCCGCGATCATCCGGGTGGTCACCAGGTAGGGCAGCGGCCGGATGGCGATCGATTCCAGCGCGTCGATCTCCTCGGAGATCCGCATCGAGCCGAGCTGGGCGGTGAACCGGCACCCGGACTGGATCGCGAAGGCCAGCGTCGCCAGGATCGGCGCGATCTCGCGGGTGGTGGCGAATCCCGAGATCGCGCCGGTGAGCGGACCCATCGTCAGCAGGTTGAGCGCGGAGTAGGACTCCATGCCGACCGTGATGCCGCCGAAGGCACACAGCACGACGACGACACCGACGGTGCCCCCGCCGACGATCACCGAGCCATTGCCCCAGCCGACGTCGGCGACCAGACGCGCGACCTCCTTGCGGTAGTGGCGCAGGGTGAACGGGATGGCGATCAGGGCCTGGAAGAAGACGATGGCCTGGTGGCCGATGCGCTGGTTCGCCTGGACCGGGATCTTGGCGGCCGCGCCGACGGCACGGACCGGACGCAGCGCGGGCGGAATGTATTCGGCAGCCACGTCACACCACCTTCGCGGGGAACAGCGTGTTGTAGAGCTGGGTGATGATGATGTTGGTGGCGAACAACATCAGCGCCGAGGTGACGACCGCCGAGTTGACCGCGTTCGCGACCCCGCCCGGGCCGCCCTTGGTGTGCAACCCGGTGTCGCAGGCGATGATCGCGGTGAGTACACCGAAGATCGCCGCCTTCACCAGCGCGACGAGCAGATCGTTGGCGACGGCGAAGGAGGCGAAGGAGCTGATGAACGAGCCGGGGGTGCCGCGCTGGGCGTAGACGTTGAACATGTACGCGGTCGCGAAACCGACGAACACGATGAACCCGCACAGCAGCATGCTCACCAGGACCGCCGCGGCCAGTCGCGGGGCGACCAGCCTGCGTACCGGATCGACGCCCATCACCTTCATGGCGTCGATCTCCTCCCGGATCGTGCGTGAGCCGAGGTCGGCGCAGATGGCCGAGCCGACCGCGCCGGCGATCATCAGCGAGGTCACCAGCGGCGCGCCCTGGCGGATGATGCCGAGCCCGGCGACGGCACCGATGAAGGTGGTGGCGCCGACTTGGTTGACCAGCGCGCCGACCTGGATGGACACGACGACCGCGACCGGAATCGCGACGAACGCGGTCGGCACGGCCGAGACATTGGCCATGAAGGCGCACTGGCGGACGAACTCCTGGAACGGGAAGCGTCGCTGCACGATCGACAGGAACAGCTGTACGATCGCGGCCCGGCCGAGCAGGACCTGCCTGCCCAGGGTTTCGACGGATTGCTGGGGGTGGCGTTGCCAGAGCCCGGAGACGCTGTCGGCGATCCGGCCGATTTCGGACGGTTCGGTGGCCGGTCCCGGCGGCGCGGTGCCCGCCGGTGGATGCTGGGTGGAGCTCACGCTGCACCGGTCCTTTCTTGCTGCGCGTGGAGTTCGCAGCTGCTCTACAGCGTGCTCAGCCAGCGTTCGAGGAGGATGACGAATCCGGCGACGCCGGCGATGCCGACGGCGACGACGCACAGCAGCGCGACCCACATGCCCACGCGCAGAACGGGATTGACCTGTGTCCGCCCGCCCAGGATCTTGACGACGGTCACCACGATGTCGATGACCCAGACCAGTGCCATCATCAGGTCATCGTCACATTCGCGAAGGTGAGCACCGGCCAGCAGACGATCGATCCGAGGAACGAGATGACCAGATCGACGCCGTGGAGATTGCGCAGGTGCGAGGTGTGGGTAAGCGTCCAGACGACACCGACGAGTCCGTACGGGATGCCGATGATGATCAGGGTGCCGAGGAACTCGGAGACCTTCATCTCGTAGCTCAGTAGCCTGTCGAGCCGTCGCAACATGGTGTACCGGTGTTCCTTTCCGCAGGACCGGTGGCATCGACGGCTGGTGGCCGACGTCGCTGACGGTCCGATGATGTTGCCAAGCATTCTGTCGCTGGCAGGTACCTCTATGGCGGATCCCCCAGTGAACGCACTGTTTATCCGCAGAGTTCACAGTGTTCCGCGTTGATCGCCATCGTTAAGTTACTATGGATTCTGGAAAATGTGAGCAAAATCGCCGGTTATGTTTTCGGGGTTCGGCGACCGCTCGGCCGGTGGCCGCATCGGCGCCGCGGCTGCGTTGCCCGGCGCCGATGCAACCTCCGCATCGCGTCCCCGACCCCAGTCGAACGATGCGGAATGGACAGTAACATGACCCACCGATTGCAATCTACTGCGCATGAAGCAGTCGAAACATCGATAAGAATCGACGGAATCATGATTAACTTATGGCCTTGAGGCCGCCGACGGTCGGCGGTTGCGCAGGAGGATCATGATGTCCGCGGTCATCGTCGATGTTGTCCGAACGCCGTCCGGACGGGGAAAGCCCGGCGGCGGCCTGTCGTCGGTCCACCCGGCGACCCTGCTGGCCGGAGTGCTGGCCGAACTGGTCGACCGGACCGGGATCGACCCCGCCCTGGTCGACGATGTGATCGGCGGGTGTGTCACCCAGAGTGGTGAGCAGTCGAGCAACATCACCCGCACGGCTGTGCTGGCGGCGGACTTCCCGGAGTCCGTGCCTGCCACCACGGTCGACCGGCAGTGCGGCTCCAGCCAGCAGGCCGTGCACTTCGCGGCTCAGGGCGTGCTCGCCGGCGCGTACGACGTGGCGATCGCCTGCGGCGTGGAGTCGATGAGCCGGGCGCCGATGTTCTCCAACGCGCAGGGCAAGGACGCGCTGCGCGGCCCGCTCGCGGTGCGCTACCCGGCCGGTCTGATCGGCCAGGGCATCGCCGCCGAAATCCTGGCCGCCCGATGGAAATTGGATCGCACCACACTCGACGAGTTCGCGGCCCGCTCGCACCGGCTGGCGGCGGCCACCGCCGCGGCGGGCGGTTTCGACGCGGAGCTGACCTCCGCCGGTGTCCTCGACGCCGACGAGACGATCCGGCCCGGCACCACCGTCGAGAGTCTGGCGAACCTGCGTCCGGCGTTCACCGATCCCGCTGCGCTGGAACGATTTCCGGAGATCTCCTGGTCGGTGACCCCGGGCAACTCCTCGCCGCTGACCGATGGCGCGTCGGCGGCGCTCATCATGAGCGAGCGGGCCGCGGCGAAGCTGGGGCTGACCCCGCGCGCGCGGTTCCATTCGTTCGCGGTGGCCGGCGACGACCCGACGCTCATGCTGACCGCGGTCGTCCCGGCGACCCGCAAGGCACTCGAGCGGGTCTCGCTCACGGTCGACGACATCGACTCCTTCGAGGTCAACGAGGCGTTCGCGCCGGTTCCGCTGGTGTGGCAGCACGAGCTCGGCGCCGATCCGGACCGGGTGAATCCTCGCGGCGGTGCGATCGCGCTGGGCCATCCGCTCGGCGGATCGGGCACCCGGCTGCTCGCCACCATGGTCAACCATCTCGAGCAGACCGGCGGTCGCTACGGGTTGCAGACGATGTGCGAGGCGGGCGGCATGGCCAACGCGACGATCATCGAAAGGCTGTGACGGCGATGAACACGGCAGCGAAGTCCGGCGAACCCGACTACGACGACCCGACCAGCGCGATGTACGTGGCCGAGGGTCGGGGCCACGTCCCCAGGCCGGGCACAAGCATTCTGTCCGAGCCGGATCCGGCGACGCACCCGCCGTTGACGCTCGCGCAGGTGCGGATCCCGCTGCCCGACAGCCACCGTTCGCCGCGCAAACGGCCCGCGCAACTGGCGGACGCGCTCGACTTCTGGGCGTTCGCGGGCGCGGCGGCGAATGTCGCGATGCAGTTCGCGCATCGCGGGGTCGCGGCGGGTGTGATGGAGAGCCCCGTCGAGTCGGGGGCGCTGATGGTGCATCCGTGGAAACGGTTGCGTACCACCGCGTCCTATCTGGCGGTCGCGGTGCTCGGCTCCGACGAGGAGAAGCGGGCGATGCGCGAGGCGGTGAACGTCGCCCACCGCCAGGTGCGATCGGGACCGAACTCGAAGGTGAAGTACAACGCCTTCGACCGCAACCTGCAGCTGTATGTGGCGGCGGCGATCTACATCGGCTACGAGGACACCCACCAGCTGCTGTGCGGCAAGATGACCGAGGCGGAGCTCGAGCAGTTCTATCAGGGCGCGGACACTTTCGGCACCACCTTGCAGGTCCATCCGGACATGTGGCCCAAGACCCACGCCGAGTTCGATGCGTATTGGGTCCAGGCGTGTCGAGAGGTGGTGTGCGACGACGATTTCCGGGCCTACATCGATGATCTGCTGCACCTGCGGATGATCCACTGGTCGCTGCGCCTGCTGCTGGGTGGGCTGCTCAGGTTCCTGACGGCGGGATTTTTGCCACCGCACTTCCAGGAGCAGATGGGCGTCGAGTGGAGTGCGTCGGATCAGCGGCGGTTCGAGAATCTGTTCCTCTTTGTCGGATTCGTCAACCGGTTCATCCCGCGGTTCATCCGGTTCTCCGGCACCAACGCGATGATGGCCGACGTGCGGCGCCGGATCCGTCAGCACAAGGCGATCATCTGACTCGCCAGGGGGAGGGGGCCGCCGGCTCGTCGAGCAGGCGGCCCCGGTCGTCGCACGGTCCGGGCACGGGTCACTGACTGGTCAGCCACTCCGGCAACCGCGTCTGCGCGAGGCTCGCGCCCGCGCTGGGCAGCAGCTCGCGGTCCGGCACCGCCCCGAAGTAGCGCGCCCGCGGATCGGTGATCACCTCGCGCGGATCGTGGCGTGCGGCAAGCACCGTACCGATCCATTGGTCGAGGCCGAACACCTCCGGTCCCGCGATCTCGACGGTGCCGTTCAGCGGGGCGCCCACCGCGGTCTTGCCGACGGCAGCGGCCACATCGTCGGCAGCCATCGGCTGCACAGCAGCGCCGGACAGCCGCACAGTGCCCGAGACGGTCGCGGAGTCGGCAATCCTGCCTGCGAATTCGAAGAACTGCGTGGCGCGCACGATCGAGTACGGCAGCCCCGAACCCTTGATCAGCTCCTCCTGCGCCACCTTCGCCCGGAGGTAGCCGGACTCGGGCAATCGCTCGGTACCCACGACCGACAACGCCACGTAGTGCCCGACCCCAGCCGCGCCGGCGGCGTCGAGCAGGTTCGTGGTGGAGGTCCGGAAGAACTCCATGACATCGTCGTCCTCGAACGACGGCGAATTGGAGACATCGACCACCACATTCGCATCCTGAAGCACCTCCTTCACTCCCTGGCCGGTGAGCGTGTTCACTCCCGTGCTCGGCGCGGCCGGAACCGCCTCGTGGCCGTGTTCACCGATCCGAACGACGAGCTTCGAGCCGATCAGCCCGGTGCCGCCGATGACGACGATCTTCATGCTCGTTCCTTCCATTCGAGTGTTCGCTGGTCGATGCGCTCGGATGTTCCAGCGGCGCCGAACCAGTCAGCAGCTGACGGATCACCGGCCCGGCCCAGCGGACGAGTTCGTCGTGGCCGAGGTTCGCCACGGCGGGGTTGGCCAGAACGTACCGCGTCGTGGCCAATCCGATGACGAACGCGCCCATCAATCCGGCCCGCTGTTCGGGGTGATCGGGCGTGACGGCAGCCAGCTTCGGCGCCACCTGCGAGGCGAAAACACGCCGCATGGTGTCGGCGGCCGCCGGACTGGTCATCGCCGCGCGCAACAACGCGACGAAGGTGGTGTCCTCCTCCCAGACCGCGAAGAATCTGGACAGCAATGCCTCTGCCACGTCATCGGATTTGATCTTGGTCAGGTCAGGCAGGTCGAGGGTGAACTCGGCCGCGGCGGCGAAGAGATCCTGTTTGCTGCCGAAGTACCGCACGACCAGGGCTGGGTCGATGCCGACATCGGCGGCGACCGCACGCAGGGTGGTGCGTTCGTAGCCGTCGGACCCGAAGCGCCGTCGAGCCGCCACCAGAATGTCGGCGCGTGTCTGCTGGGCGTTGCGCGCCCGCGGAGATGCCATGCGATGAGCGTAAGTCACCGACTGTTGACATGGCCAGCGTCGCCGCCTATCGTCTAAGTCACCACTTGTTGACATAGCGGCGAGGAGTGGGAGATGAACCACGATGTGCCTGTCCTGATCGTCGGAGCCGGACCGACCGGACTCACCGCCGCCGTGGAGCTGTCGCGGCTCGGTATCGGCGTCCGAATCATCGACCGGGCGCCCGAACGTTCACTGACATCCCGCGCACTCGGCGTCCAGGCCCGCACCATCGAACTGCTTCGCGGCCGCGGTGTCGGCGACGAGATGCTGAGGCTGGGCAACCGCGCGAGTGCAACCACGCTGTACTCCGGCGGCAAGAAGCTGGCTGCCATCGAATTGCACCGGATGCCGAGCGAATTCAATTTCGTGCTGCTGTTGGCGCAGTCGGAGACCGAACGACTGCTGACGCAGCAGCTTCGCCGGCAGGGGGTCGAGGTCGAACGCGGGATCGAGATGGTCTCGATGTCCCGGCGGACCGACTGCGTCGATGTGCAACTGGGCAGCGGCGCGGAGACCACCGATGCGGCCACGGCGTCGTATCTGATCGCCGCCGACGGCTCCCACAGCGCGATCCGCAAGCAGCTCGGATTGCCCTTCAAGGGTAGGTCACTGGCACAGAACTATGTATTGGGTGACCTTCGCCTGGCCGGTGACATCCCGGAGGACCAGCTGTCGGTCTTCTTGGCGCGCAGGGGATTTCTGGCAGTCTTTCCGATGGGCAATGGCCGGTTCCGGTTCATGGCCACCGATCCTGAGGGGGTCACCGGTGATGCCGCCGAGCCCTCGCTGGAGGACATCCAGTCTCTGTACGACCGCACCGTGCCCTTCCCCGCCCGCTTGTGCAACCTGAACTGGAGCTCCCGGTTCAGGATCAACAGCCGCCACATGACAACTCTGCGAGACGGCCGGGTGTTCTTCGGTGGCGACGCTGCCCATGTGCACTCTCCTGCGGGCGGTCAGGGCATGAACGCAGGCATACAGGACATGATCAATCTGTCGTGGAAGCTCGCGATGGTAGTCAAGGGCCAGGCCCGACCGGAGCTGCTCGACACCTACGAGTCCGACCGGCTGCCGGTGATCCACGATCTGGTGCGGATGACGGAACGGGCCACCAGGGTGTTCAACTCCACCAATCCGCTTGTGCACGCAGCCCTGACTCGGTTCGCTCCCGTCCTGCTCGGCAGGGCCCCTGTCCAGAACAAGACCGCGCCGAAACTGGGACAGCTCACCGCGGGATACCGTGGCTGCCCCATTGCCAAGGGCGGCGGACGGATTGGGCAGCTGCAGGCGGGCGACCGGATGCCGGACCTGCGCGTCGACGGGGCGCGCCTGGTCGACATGCTGGACCTGTCCACCCTGACCTTGTTCGTCACGCCGGGCGCAGGACGGATCTCCGACGCCTATCGCCCATGGCGGGACATACTCGCGGTGCGGCCGGTGTCGCTACCCGACGAGATGGCGGACGGGTGGCTGCTGGTGCGGCCGGACGGCTATCTCGCGGCGGCCGGAAGTTCGGGTGACGCGCGGAGGCTCGCCGGCTGGCTTGATAGGTGGCTCATTCGAACAGCTAGCTGAGCGCCGCGCGCGGCCGGATCGGCCTACCCTGCGGCCCCGGTCATCGCACGGTCCGGGCACGGGCCTGCGACACGTAGCGAATTCGCCTGGGCGCGATCGTGAATCCGGTGCGCGCGGTGAGCGCGACGGCGCGCAGTGCGGTGGTATCGGCCGGCGTGGGCCGGATATCGAACAGCGTGCGCGCCCGTGGATGCTGCATCGCCCGGGCGGCACCGGCGGGCAGGTGCCGGACGATCCAGGCATCGGGGCGCAGGACCTGATCGCGGAATTCGAGCGCGGCGGGGCTGATTCGCAGCTGGGTCGCGCAGGCGTCGGTGAAGTACTCGGTGAACTCGGGACGGGTCCGGGGGAGCAGCCGATCGCTGACACCGTAGGTCCGGTACCAGGCACGGGTCTCCCGGTAGAGCTGGTCGCGGTCGTCCGCGGCGAGCGCGGGACCGAACAGGTCGGCGGCGGTCATCAGCGTCTCGACGTAGGTGGCGTGCTGGAACAGGAACACGTCGGGATGGAGGGCGTGGTAGCGGTGTCCGCGGTCGTCGACGCCCTTGACGTGCTCGTGGGCGAAGCGGATCACCGAGTCCGCCGCCCGGCCCGTGTGCGCCAGATAGATCATCTGCGAGACGGTGCGCTTCTTGTGTTCCCACAGTCGATTCGGCGCGTGCTCGCGCAGCGCGGTCGCGATGACGGGGTGCAGTACCTGCAGTCCGACCGCGCGCGGCAGTGTCAACAGGAATCGCCGGTCGCCGAGGTGGCGCCGCAGTAGTGGTCCGGCCTGCTCGGTCATGGATGCCCCTCCGTTGTGATCCGAGCAGTAAGTTACTCTGCGTTCCGGCTATCTGACAGTAGTCCAACTGGGAAAACGCCATCTATGTGACATGCGATTCTCGGATGGCCTTGCGTGAGTGGCCAGGCGAATGAGAGTCTGAATGAGGAAATCTCTCACTCTCCTGGAGGTTGGTCGTGTCACAGCCCCGCGCGGCAGCGCAGCCGCAGCATCCCGTCGACGACAACGCCGAGCGCAGGCATCGCTACCTCACCGGCGCCGGTGCGATCCTCGGCGGACCCGCCAATGTCGTGATGCAGCTGAGCCTGTTTCCGGTCGGGCGGGGCGTGGTGGAGAGCACGGTCGAATCCGGGAGCTACGCGACGAATCCGGGCAAGCGCGCCAAGACGACGCTGACCTATCTCGCGGTGGCGATGCTCGGCACCGACGAGGACCGGGCCGTGTTCCGCGAGGCGGTCGGGACCTCGCATCGGCAGGTGCGCAACCGGCCCGGTGGGCCGGTGAAGTACAACGCCTTCGATCCACGCCTGCAGCTGTGGGTGGCCGCGTGCATCTACCGCGGTACCCGCGACAGTCTCGAGCTGCTGTTCGGCGAGCTGGACGAGACCTTCGCCGACGAGCTGTATCAGGACTCGGCGCGGTTCGGCACGACGCTGCAGATGCCCGCGGAGCTGTGGCCCGCCGACCGGGCGGCGTTCGACCGCTACTGGGACTCGATGCTCGATGAGCTCGCCCTCGATGCCGAGGTCCGCGGCTATCTGCTCGAGCATGTCGTGGATCTCGGGCCGCAGCCCTGGATCATCCGGATCGCCGGGCGGCGGATCAACCGGTTCTTCGTCACCGGATTTCTCCCGCAGCGGTTCCGTGACAGCCTCGGATTGGCCTGGAGTCCGCGTCGGCAGCGTGCGTTCGAGCTGGTCATGCGCGGTTTCGGGCGCGTGTTCACGGTGCTGCCGCCGGGTGCGCGTCATCAGCCGTTCCCGCGCCTGCTCGTCGATATGCGCAAGCGCCGGGCGGCGGGGAAATCGCTCGTCTAGCGAGATGGCAAGGTAGGTGTAACGCAAAGTAGCGCCAACTCTTGTATGGTACTGCCGGTACCACTAAACTGGAGGCAGCATCTACTGAGGAGACATCGATGACGCTGTCCACCGCCGCCAAGCGTCCGGGTGAGCCCGGATACCACGAGATTCTGCGCAGTCTGTCCGAGGGATCCGTGACCAAACACTTCGACCCGTATGTCGACATCGACTGGGATTCGCCGGAGTTCGCCGTGCATTCCGACGATCCGCGCTGGATCATGCCCGCCGAGGACCCGCTGGGCCGCCACCCCTGGTACAAGGCACAGCCGGTCGAGAAGCAGATCGCCATGGGCATGTGGCGCCAGGCCGGGATCGCCAAGGTCGGCCTGGATTTCGAGCAGCTGCTGATCCGTGGGCT
>NZ_JBHXAY010000057.1:0-43831 GCF_042728775.1 Nocardia sp. NPDC060259 | reverse complement strand
GCTTGTGCCCCTGGGGGGGCCCCCCCCCGGTTTTTTGTGTGTGGGGGCGGGTGGGTTCGGGTTTTACCCCCACCCGCACCGGCCTTTCGCGTGCCCGTGTGACCACACTCACGTAACGGGGGTGTGGTGAGTGCGCGGCCACATCGATCCCCGGTCGCGGGTAAATTCCGCGCTGCGAAGTGTGAGCCACGGCACTCCGTACATGAACGGCAGGGAAAGGACGAGTGGCCGTCGATTCCCCACCTTCCGTGGATACAGCGAACGACTGGCTATCACAGCCCTGTATCGATTACCTTTCCAATCGAGCGGATTCGGAAATAGAAATTCCCGAAATACTCCTTCCGCTCGGTACTGACGTAAAAGACTGCATTGCGCAGGTCGAAAGGAAGTCGATCATGATCTCTCGCAAGACTCTCGCCGCCGCCGGTGTCACCGCTGCCGCCGCTGTCATGTTCTTCGGCCCGGCCGTCGCCAGCGCCGACACGGGCTCGGCCACCGGATCTGCCGAGCTCGCCGGTGTGGCCACCGGCTCGGCCGGCGTGCTCAGCGGTTCGGCCGCCGGTTCGAGCGTGCTCGAGTCGGGCAGCGGCGCGATCGACAGCGGCACCTCCGCGGTGGTCAACATCATCGAGGCGATCACCGGTATCCAGGAACTCACCGCGCCTGCCGCGTGATCTGATCGAGATAACGACCTGCTCCTCTTCGAGATGGTCTTGAAATCTGGCGACGGGCGTGAAAACCCGTCGCCAGATTCATTTCTGAATTGTTGATCTAGTTATCGGGCAGAACCCGCCTGTGCCGGCTCCGGCGGCGTTGACGGCAGTGCGCAACTCGGCGCGGTGACGTAGCCAACGCGGGCCGGGGGCAGACGGGTGTGCCCCCGTCTGACACTCTGGGATTGTGAATCCGTCAACTGCGCAGGCACGAGTGGTCGTCGACGAGCTCGTGCGCGGCGGCGTCCGCGAGGTGGTGCTGTGCCCCGGATCGCGTAATGCCCCACTGGCCTTCGCGCTGCAGGCGGAGGACGCGGCCGGGCGGCTACGGCTGCACATGCGTATCGATGAGCGCACCGCGGGCTTCCTCGCGGTCGGGCTCGCGGTGTCGTCCGGGCGCCCGGTGCCGGTCGTGATGACCTCGGGTACCGCGGTGGCCAACCTCGGGCCCGCGGTGCTGGAAGCCAACTACGCGCGGGTGCCGTTGATCGTCGTCAGCGCGAACCGGCCCTACGAGATGCTCGGTACCGGCGCCAATCAGACGGTCGAGCAGCTCGGCCTGTTCGGCAGCCAGGTCCGCGCCACCATCAGTCTCGGGCTCGCCGAAGCCGAGGCGGGCGAGTCGGCGTATCCGCGCCAGAACAGCGTGTGGCGCTCCTCGGTGTGCCGGGTGCTGGCCGCGGCGCGCGGAACCCGTTCCGGCAACGCCGGTCCGGTGCAGTTCGACATCCCGCTGCGCGAGCCGCTGGTCCCCGAGCTGTCCGACGATCCGCTGCCCGCGGGCCGTGCCGACGAACGGCCATGGACCGCGACCCAGTACGCCACCCTCGACGTGCCGCTCGACATCGACCTCACTCCCGACACCGTCGTCATCTCCGGGCACGGCGCGCGGTTGCTGCCCGAACTCGCCGAGCTGCCGACGGTGGCCGAGCCGACGGCGCCGATGCACGGTCCCGCCCTGCACCCGCTCGCACTGTCGCTGCTGAAGCCGACGCAGGCGATCATCACCGGCCGCCCGACCCTGCACCGCCAGGTCTCGCGGGTCCTCGCCGATCCGAATGTCACCGTCTTCGCGCTGACCACCGGACCGCGCTGGCCCGATGTCTCCGGCAATGTCGTCGGCACCGGCACCCGCGCGGTGACCACCGGCGCACCGCGCCACGAGTGGCTGGCGCGCTGCGCGGAGCTGAACCGGCAGGCGCAATCGGTGGTGCGCGACGAACTGTCGGCGCACCCGAAGGCGACCGGCCTGCATGTGGCCGCCGTCGTCATGGACTCGCTGCGCGACGGTGACCAGCTGCTGCTCGGCGCGTCGAACCCGGTTCGCGACGCGGCGCTGGTCTCGCATCCGCGGCCAGGCGTGCGGGTGCTGTCCAACCGTGGTGTCGCCGGGATCGACGGCACCGTCTCCGGCGCGGTCGGTGCCGCGCTGGCCCACCAGGGCCGCACCGTCGCGCTGATGGGCGACCTGACCTTCCTGCACGACGCGTCGGGCCTGCTGATCGGGCGCGGCGAACCGCGCCCGGACAACCTCACGATCGTCGTCGCCAACGACGACGGCGGTGGCATCTTCGAACTGCTCGAACAGGGCGACCCGCAGTACGCCGGCGTCTTCGAGCGGGTCTTCGGCACACCGCACGGCATGGATCTGGCCGCCCTGTGCGCCGCCTACCGGATCCCGCACCGCCAGGTCGACCCCGACGAGCTGGGTGTGGAGCTGGTCGGCGACGCGCACGGGCTGCGCGTGCTCGAGGTCGCGACCGAGCGTTCCAGCCTGCGCGAACTGCACGCGACCGTCCGGGCGAAGATCGCGCGCTGAGGCGTACCTCCGCATTCGCTCCGGCCGTGCGCTGGGCTGTCGGCGGCTTCGCCGACAGCGCCCATCAGGGTCTACGGCTCCTCGCCCTCGACGAACTCGTCGTCGAACGGGACGGGGATGGTCTGCTCGATCACGTCGGCGGGGTTCGCGGTGAAGGCATCGCGGTCGACATTGGCCGCCATCTGGTCGGAGTAGTCGGCGGCATCGGAGAAGGCGGGGTCGTCGGGGTCGCCGGCGGTGAAGGCCGTCTGTTCCTGTTCGATCCGATCGGCCTCGGGGACCTCGTCCAGCGGTCGGGCGGTTTCGTGGTCGATCATCGGTGCTCCTCGGTCGTCGCCTCGCACGTATGTCGCTGATCGTTGCGCCATCCAGCGTGCGCCGATTCGGGCCGCTCGGCAACCCGCGCGGCGATGAGTTTCCGGTGCTCGGTCCGTCTGTACAGGTATAGGCAGTCCGTCCTCGCTCAGGAGCGCACATGGAACCGCAGTTCGACTTCGCCCCCGCCGCCCGCACACTCGCCACCGTCGTCGCCGGCATCGCCGACGACCAGCTCGCCGCGCCGACGCCGTGCGTCGACACCACCGTGGGGACGCTGCTCTCCCACGTCGTCGGGCTGACCGAGGCGTTCCGGCAGGCCGCGACCAAGGAGTCCGACGGCCGGTCGGCGCCGCCCAGCCTCGACGACCCGCTGCCCGCAGGCTGGCGCGCCCTGATCCCCGCGCAGCTCGACGCGCTGACCGCCGCGTGGCGTGCGCCCGCGGCCTGGGATGGTGACGCCGAGGCCGGTGGCGTCGTGCTGCCTGCCGCGGTGATGGCAATGGTCGCCCTCGACGAGGTCACCATCCACGCCTGGGATCTGGCGGTCGCCACCGGGCAGTCCGTGACGGTCGACCCCGGCTATCTGCCGATCCTGCACGAATTCCTGCGCGACACCGACCCGTCCGGCACGCCCGGTCTGTTCGGCCCGGTGATCGCCGTTCCCGACGATGCGCCCGCGTTCGATCGCCTGCTCGGCCTCACCGGTCGCGACCCGGGGTGGCGGGCGACCGTGAGCGCAGCGGACCGCCAGGTTTGATCCGGTCGCACCACGGTCGACCTCGCCGAATACCAGCGCATGCTGGGCGAATTCGTCTCGAAGCAGGCACTCAGCGGACGAAGGCGCCGCCGATCGTGGCGAGGGCGGCTGCCTTGGCCGACTGGTCGGCGGCGGCCTCGTCGATGGGGTCGCCGCTGGCGAGCAGCCGGTAGTACAGCGGCGCGGAGACCGCGGACAGGACCGCCCGAGCGTCGGTGCCTGCGGGCGCTTCGCCGCGCGCGACGGCGGCGTCGACGCAGGGCGCCCATTCGGTGAGCCGGGTGTCGTAGAAGGTGTGCAGCGCCGCGGCGGTGCCCTCGTCGCAGGTGGACGCGGTGATGACGGCGCGGAACAGATTGCCCTGCCGTCGGTCGGCGAGAGTCTTGGCGACCAGCCGGGCATTGGCGGTGAGGTCGTCGAGCAGGGTGCCGGTTTCGGTGCGGGGCAGCGACTGCTCGGCCATGTCGACCAGCAGGTCGGCGACCAGCCCCGCCGGGGTGCGCCAGCGGCGATAGACCGTGGTCTTGCCGACCCCGGCCGTCGCGGCGACCTCGGCCAGATCGAGGTGGGCGAAGCCGCGGTCGGCGAGCAGATCACCGGCGACCTGCAGGACGGACTCGCGGACCCTGGCAGTGCGCCCACCTGGGCGAACAGACCCAGGCCAGGCGACATCGTGATTCATAACGGAACTCCTGTTTCATTTAGCGCGCATCGGGTGTACTGTCCGAAGTGTTAACGGAACTATAGACCCTTTAGGAGTTCTCATGGAGTACCGGCGGCTCGGCGCATCGGGTCTGCTCGTTCCCGCGCTCGGTTTCGGCGCGGGCACCTTCGGCGGACGCGGCGCCCTGTTCAGCGCCTGGGGCGATACCGATGCGGCGCAGGCCAGGCGCCTGGTCGACATCAGCCTCGAGGCCGGTGTCACCCTGTTCGACACGGCCGACGTCTATTCCGACGGCGCCTCGGAGGAGGTACTCGGCGCGGCGATCAAGGGCAGGCGCGAGCAGGTGCTGCTGTCGACCAAGTCGGCCCTGCCCACCGGCCCCGGCCCGCACGAGGCCGGTGCGAGCCGCGCCAGGCTGATCCGTGCCGTCGACGCCTCCCTGCGCCGCCTCGGCACCGACTACCTCGACCTGTTCCAGCTACACGCCTTCGACGCGGGCACCCCGCTGGCAGAAACCCTCACGGCCCTGGACGATCTCGTGCGCGCAGGCAAGATCCGCTACCTCGGTGTGTCCAACTACGCCGGGTGGGAATTGATGAAGGCACTGGCCACCGCCGAGGAGCTCGGCCTGGAAAAGCCCGTCGCGCACCAGGTCTACTACTCCCTCGTCGGCCGCGACTACGAATGGGAACTGATGCCGCTCGGCGCGGACCAGGGCGTCGGCGCGGTCGTCTGGAGCCCGCTGGGCTGGGGCAGGCTCACCGGCAAAGTGCGTCGCGGCCAGCCACTTCCGGCGGGCAGCAGGCTGCACGAGACCGCGCAGGCCGGCCCACCCGTCGACGACGAACACCTCTACGACGTCGTCGATGTCCTCGATCGCATCGCCGCCGACACCGGTCGCAGCGTCCCGCAGATCGCCCTCAACTGGCTGCTCACCAGGCCGACCGTCGCCACCGTCCTGATCGGTGCCCGCAACGAGGAACAGCTGCGCCAGAACCTGGGCGCCGTCGGCTGGCAGCTCGATCCGGAGCACCTGGCCGCCCTCGACGCGGCGAGCTCGACCACACCCCCGTACCCGTACTACCCGTATCACCGGCTGCCCGACTTCACCCGGCTGAACCCGCCTGCTGTGCGGGCGGCGTGAGTCAGTACACGTCGCGGACGTAGCGCTTTTCGGCGACGAGCTGCTTCTTGAAGGCCAGGGCGCCTGCTTCGTCCAGCTTGCCGTGGATCTGGGCGATGCGTAGCAGGGTGTCGTCGACGTCCTTGGCCATGCGGGCCGCGTCGCCGCAGACGTAGAAGTGGCCGCCGTCGCGTAGCCACGACCACAGCTCGGCGCCGTGCTCGATCATCCGGTGTTGCACGTAGATCCGCTCGCGCTGGTCGCGGGAGAAGGCCAGGTCGAGGCGGGTGAGGAAGCCGGAGCGGAACATGTCCTCGAGCTCGGAGCGGTAGTAGAAGTTCTGGGCGGCGTGCTGGTCGCCGAAGAACAGCCAGTTGCGTCCGGTCGCGCCGACGGCCCGGCGCTCGTGCAGGAACCCACGGAAAGGAGCGATACCGGTGCCCGGTCCCACCATGATCATCGGGGCGTTCGGGTCCAGCGGTGGGCGGAAATGCGGTGCCCGCTGCAGGAAGATCGGGACCTCGGCGCCCGCCCGGTCGGCGAGGAAGGTCGAGCACACGCCGCCGCGCCGGGCGGAGTCGCCCACCGGATCGCCGTAGCGGACGACACCCACGGTCAGCTGCACTTCGTCGGGGGTGGTCAGCGGGCTCGACGAGATCGAATACTGGCGTGGTTGCAGCTTTTTGAGTGCGCCGAGCCAGTCCACCAGATCGGTGCGCACCGGGAAGTCGCGCAGCACGTCCACGGCCTGGCGGTCCCACAGGTAGTTGGCGAGCTCGTTGCGGTTGTCGCGGCGCAGCAGCTTGGCAAGCTGCGGGTGCGGGTTGCGCTCGGCGATGAAGCCGAGCAGATCCTGGCTCACCTTGGTGATGTCGTAGTGCGTGCGCAGGGCCTCGGTGAGGGTGAGCTCGCGGTCGTCCAGCTCGATCACCCGGCGGCCGTCGAGGCCGGTGGCGGTGAGCCATTCCTCGACCAGCTCGGTGCCGTTGGCCGGCAGGACACCCAGCGAATCGCCGACCTCGTAGCTGGCGTCCAGGTCGTGCAGGTCGAAGCCGAAGCGCCGCACCTCCTTCGGCGAGCCGGGCGCGCTGAGCGTCTCATTGCGCATCAGGGTCGCCCGGACCGGCGACTGGCGGGTGAAAGGCGCCGGGGCGGCGCGCTGGACGCGGCTCGGCGCGGCGGTGAGCGGACGGTCGAGCACGATGGCTCCACCGCGACCCGAGGGCATGGACAGGGAGGGACCGGAACCCTGGTGTAACGCAGCACCGTTCGGGGCCGGGGTCGCGCCACCTCCGGTCGGGTCCGACGGTCCGGCGTCGCCTGCGGCCGAGCCGCCCAGTGCGGCGAGCACGTCGTCGAGCCACTGCTCGGCGGCATCGGTGAAGTCGGGTTCGCTGTCGACCCGCGGCACCAGCGGCTTGGCGCCGCGCTCGGCGAACAGGCGGTCGAGTTTGCGGCCGTGTCCACAGAAGTCGTCGTAGGAGGAGTCACCGAGGGCGAAGACCGCGTAGCGGACGCCGTTGAGGCGCACGATGCTGTCTTCGAGCCTGGTCCAGAAGTCGGCGCCGTTGTCGGGCGGGCCGCCGTCACCGAAGGTACTGGTGACGATGAGGATGTCGCCGGTGAGTGCCGACAGCTCACAGGAGTCCATGTCGAGCAGCGACGGCAGGAAGCCTGCCGCGGACAGCCGCGCGGCGACGGTGGCGGCGAGTTCCTCGGCGTTGCCGGTCTGGGAGGCCCACAGCACCGTCACCGGGGCGGCGGTCGCGGCATCGGCGCCCGCGACCTCGGTCGCGGCACCGGCGGTGCGCGAGTACATGCCGGCCAGCAGCCCGTCGACCCACAGCCGTGACTGCGCCGACAGCGGCGCGCTCGCGGGCAGCACCGGCTGCCCGGTCACCGGCAGCGATTGCAGTGCGGCGAGGTACCCGCCGAGGTAGATGCGCTCGGTCTCGCTGAGTGTCGGTGAGGTGGCCGCGTCCAGGCCCAGAATCCCGGCCAGGGGGTGGGTGGCAGGTTGCGCCGGCTGCCGGACCGGTTGTGCCGGGGCCTGCTCGGGTGCGGCGGCGGGGCCGACCCGGCGCAGCGCCACCGCGCACGCCTTGAACTCCGGCTGCAGCGAGGCGGGATCCACCGCGTCGTTGGTGACGGCGTTGATCGTCAGATATTCGCCCTGTTCGTCGTTCCAGTGGAAAGGAGCAAAGCAATCACCTGGCCGCA
Source organism: Nocardia sp. NPDC060259 (assembly GCF_042728775.1). Taxonomy (NCBI): domain Bacteria; kingdom Bacillati; phylum Actinomycetota; class Actinomycetes; order Mycobacteriales; family Nocardiaceae; genus Nocardia; species Nocardia sp. NPDC060259. The sequence continues at coordinate 36,217 of NZ_JBHXAY010000057.1, read as the reverse complement.
CCCGATCACTGATCTGCACCGGCAGCACGGCACGGCCACGGCGCGAGGCGATTTCGAGCTGGTCGCCGGGCTTCAGGTCGAGGCGCCGGGCGTCTTCGGGGTGTACCTCGACGAACGGCGCGCCGTTGAGCTTGGTCAGCTTGGCGACCTTGCCGGTCTTGGTCATCGTGTGCCACTGATGCTGCAGGCGGCCGGTATTGAGCAGGAACGGGTAGTCGTCGTCGGGCAGTTCGGCGGCGGGCAGATGCGGGCGGGCGAAGAACACCGCGCGCCTGCTCGGGGTGGCGAACGCGAGTCGAGGGGTGGTGCCGTCGGCCTCGACGTGCAGCGGCTGGTTGGTGCCGTCGTTGACGTAGCGGATCGGGTTGCGCGGGGAATCGCTGTCGCGGCACGGCCACTGCATCGGGCCTTCGCGCAGCCGCTCGTAGCTCATGCCGCTCAGGTCGTAGCCGGTCGCCGGGTTGGTGAACTGCCGCAGTTCGGCGAACACCTCGGCGCTCGAGGCGAAGTCGAAACCGGGGAAACCCATGGCCGTGGCGACCTGCGCGATCAGCAACCAGTCCGGCCGCGCGTCGCCGACCGGATCGACCGACTGCCGCAGCAGGGTGACATTGCGTTCCGAATTCACCATCACCGCATCGGCTTCGGCCCACAGCGTGGCGGGCAGCAGCAGATCGGCGTAGGCGTTGGTGGCGGTCTCGGTGTACGCGTCCTGCACCACGACCAGCTCGGCCGCCTCCAGTCCCGCGATCACCGTTTTGCGATTGGCCACGGTGGCGACGGGATTCGTGCAGATAATCCAGGCGGCCTTGATCTCGCCGTCGGCCAGGCCGCGGAACATGTCGATGGTGCCGGGGCCCGCCTCGGTCCGCAGGGTATCCGCGGGCAGGTCCCACGCGGTCTCGACGAAGGTCCGGTCGGCGGGGGAGAGCAGGCTGCGCTGGCCGGGCAGACCAGGTCCCATGTAGCCCATCTCGCGGCCGCCCATGGCATTGGGCTGGCCGGTCAGCGAGAACGGGCCGCTGCCGGGGCGACAGATCGCGCCGGTCGCCAGGTGCAGGTTCACCAGCGCGTTGGTGTTCCAGGTGCCGTGGGTGGACTGGTTGAGTCCCATCGTCCACAGCGACATCCACTCGCCCGCCTCGGCGATCATCATCGCCGCGGTGCGGATGTCGGCCTCGGCCAGGCCGGTGAGCTCGGCGACCCTGGCGGGCGGGTAGTCGGCGAGGAACTCGGGCATCGCCTCCCAGCCCTCGGTGTGCTCGGCGATGAAGGCGGTGTCGATCGCGCCGTCGGCGACAAGCAGGTGCAGCAGGCCGTTGAGCAGCGCGAGGTCGGTGCCGGGCGCGATCTGCAGGAACAGGTCGGCGCGGGCCGCGGTCTCGGTGCGGCGCGGGTCGACCACGATCAGTTTGGCGCCCGCCTTGAGCCGGTCGGCCATCCGCAGGTAGAGGATCGGGTGGCAGTCGGCCATGTTCGCGCCGGAGACGAAGAACAGGTCGGCGTGCTCGAAGTCGTCGTAGGAGCCGGGCGGACCGTCGGCGCCGAGCGACTGCTTGTAGCCGGTGCCCGCGCTGGCCATGCACAGCCGGGAATTGGCTTCGATGTGCTTGGTCCGCAGGTAGCCCTTGGCCAGCTTGGTCGCCAGGTACTGGGCTTCGAGCGACATCTGCCCGGAGACGTAGAGGGCGATCGCGTCGGGCCCGTGCTCGTCGAGGATCGCGCGCAGCCGCGTGGCGGTCTCGTGGACGGCTTCGTCGACCGGCAGCGGAACGGGAACCTGACCGCGCTCAGGGCGGTGATAGGCGGACTCCATCCGGCCTGGGGCGGCCATCATCTCGGCGTGCGTCGCGCCCTTGGTGCACAGCCTGCCCGCGTTCGCCGGATGCAGCTTGTCGCCGCTGACCTTCGCGATCAACCGCGCGCCCGACTGATCAGTCTTGGTCTGGACGCTGATGCCGCAGCCGACGCCGCAGTACGAGCACTGTGTACGCACAGCGCCCGTGTCGCGGATGTCAGCTTCCCCTGTCATGTCTCCGATCATCCGCACCTGTCGTTGCGCTCGATTTACCGAACGTTATGTCCAGGTGACAATCGACCTCACACGTCAAAATTTTCACTGTGAGGTCGAGACCGGAATATCGGCCCTGATCAGGGCATGTTCCGACAGGGAAGCGCCCGCCGCGCGCTGTCCCGGAGTGACCGGATTCACTCCGGGATCGAGGGGTCTCAGCCCAGTTTGTAGCCGCGATGCAGCGCCACCACACCACCGGTGAGGTCACGCCACTGCACCGAGTCCCAGCCCGCGTCGGCGATGCGCCGGGCCAGCCTGCGCTGGTTCGGCCACGCGCGGATCGACTCGGCGAGGTACACGTACGCGTCGGGGTTGGAGCTGACCGCCCGCGCCACCCGCGGCAGCGCCTTCATCAGGTACTCCATGTAGACGGTGCGGAACGGCCCGAACACCGGGGTGGAGAACTCGCAGACCACCACGCGGCCGCCCGGCTTGGTCACCCGCAGCATCTCGCGCAGCGCCAGATCGATATCGGCGACATTGCGCAGGCCGAAGGAGATGGTCACCGCGTCGAAGGAATTGTCGGCGAACGGCAGCGCCATGGCATCGCCCGCCACCATCGGCACCTGCCGGAACCGGCCCGCGGCGAGCATGCCCTGGGAGAAGTCGGTGGCTACGCACCAGGCGCCCGACTTGCCGAGCTCCACGGTCGAGACCCCGGTGCCCGCCGCCAGGTCGAGCACCCGCTCACCCGGTCGCAGCCCGAGCGCGCGCCGCGTCGCCCACCGCCAGTACCGATCCTGGCCACCGGAGATGACCGTGTTGGTGAGGTCGTAGCGCTTCGCCACACCGTCGAACATCGACGCGACCTCGTGGGGTTGCTTGTCCAGCGAAGCCCGAATCGGTTCCCGCTGCTCTGTTGTCGCCACGAATCGAGCTTATCGGCCGCGTCCTGCTATGCCGAGCGCGGCAAGCGGTCGCGCATGCCGGTGACATCGGCGTAGTGGGTCATCAGCTCGGTGCAGATGGCGGGCCAGGTGCGATGCAGCACCGACTTGCGGGCCGCCGTCGCGAACCGGGCGCGCTGGCTCGGATCACGCAGCGCCGAGACCGCGCTGGGCAGCAGTTCGGCGAACCGGTCGACCGGCAGCAGATAGCCGTTGCGGCAGTGCGCGATCAGATCGCGCGGCCCGCCCGCATCGGGACCGATCACCGGCACACCGGAGGACAGCGCCTCCTGCACACCCTGGCAGAACGTCTCGTGCTCGCCAGGATGCACCATCACGTCCAGGCTCGCGTAATGCGTGGCCAGCTCGCTGCCGCCGAGCTCACCGGTGAACACCGCGTCCGGCATCAGCCGGCTCAGCTGTGCCCGATCCGGCCCGTCGCCCACCACGACCAGCTGGATCGAGGGATCACCGGCCAGCGCGGCGAGTCGTTCGACGTGCTTCTCCGGCGCGAGCCTGCCGACGAAACCGACGACCAGCCGGTCCTGCGAGCCGAGCCAGCTCGCCCGCAATTCGGCGCTGCGCGCGGCCGGGTTGAACCGGTCGATGTCGACGCCACGGCCCCAGCGGTGCACCCGCGGAATGCCGTGGTCGGCCAGGTCCCGCGCGGCCGCCGAGGAGGGCGCCAGCGTGCGCGTCGCGCCTTCGTGGATCCGGCGCGTCCACGCCCAGGCCGCCCGCGCGGCCAGCCCGAGACCGTAGCTCTTGGCGAAGCCGGCCACATCGGTCTGATACACCGCGATCGAGGGCAGATCGAGCCGGGTCGCGGCCGCCAGCCCACCGGCGCCGAGCAGGAACGGCGAGGCCAGATGCACCACGTCCGGATCGAAGGCGGCGATCGCGGCGGTGATCCCCGGCTGCGGCAGGCCGACCGGCAGCGAACTGACCTTGGGCACCATCATCGCCGGCACCCGGTGCACCGGGAAACGGCCGTGGAAGCGCGGGGCGGGCGGCACGCCGCGCAGGGTGTCGGGCGCCACGATCATCGCGTCGTGCCCGTGCTGGTCCAGGTGGTCCAACACCCGCAACACGGAGTTGACGACGCCGTTCATGTTCGGCAGGAAAGACTCCGAGACGATGGCTACGCGCACTCTCTCAGGGTGACCGCCACACCGCGCGGCACACCCACACCGACGTGAAGCAGGGACGAACAGCAGACGAAGTTACGCCGCGCGCTGCTTGCGGCGCACCAGCCACAGCGCAGGCAGCGCCAGCGCCCAGACCACCACGATCACCGACGCCGCCGGAATGATCGCCACCCGCGCATCGCGCCCGGCGACCCGGACCAGATCGGGGTCACGCACGCTGTACTCCACATTGATCCGCTGGCCCGCGGTCAGATTGGTCGGATACAGGATGCCGACCTTCGGATTGTGGGTCACGCTGTCGGGCGTCACGTACATCACCGCCGAACGCAACCGGCCCGCCGAGAGCACCTCGCCCGAGGTGACGCCACGATGATTCTCGATCTCGTAATCGTTGCGCCAGGCCGCGAGGACCAGCAGCACCATCAGCACGCTGATCACCGTCGCGGTACCGAGCACTCCGGTGCTCACCCGTCGCAGGCGCTTCGTCCGCCTCTCCGACTGGCTGGTTTCCGACACGCCGCCACCCTAGTCGGATGCTGCGCTAGCGTGTCGCCCATGTCCCGAAAATTCAGCTTCACCGTGCCCTACACCGTCCCGGTCGAAGAGCTTCACCGGGCACTCGTCGACGATGCGGTCTGGCAGGAGCGCTTCGCCGCCGCCGACACCGCAACTGTCGAACTGTCCCATCCCGAAGGGCCGGGTTCCATTCTCCTGAAAATGACGGAAACCCCTGGTCGGGACAAGGTTCCCGGCCTGGTGCGCAAGGTCCTCAAGAGCGACCTGGTGCTCTCACGCACCGACAACTGGCGACCGCTGGAGGGTGAGGTCGCCAAGGGCAGCTTCACCGGCAAAACCGGCGGAATCACCACCGAGATGTCGGGCACCTACGAACTGCGCCCCACCGCCGAGGGCAGCGAGATCGAGGTCGTCGGCACCGTCACCGTGAAGGTGCCGCTCGTCGGCGGCGCGATCGAGCCGCTCGCCGAGCAGCTGCACCAGCGCGTCCTCAACAGCGAACGCAAGTTCCTCGAGGGCTGGTTCGCCAAGAACTGACACCCACGGCGGTGCCGTCGACCCGGGCGGCACCGCACCTGACGGGTGAGCTCAGCTGAACGGGGGTAGGTCGTCGGCGCGTAGCGAGGCGCGTCCCGCTGCCCGCCAGGCGCGCGCGGTGATGTCGAGGTCCTCGTCGGTCACCAGATTGCCCATCACCCGAACGGCCGTGCGCTGTAGGTACTTCGAGCGCATCACCGGCGGCCCGCCGAGCGGGACCATCTTCGGGTGGGTGGCCAGGCCGGCGAGCCTGCGCGCCACCGAGAACGTGCGGCCGTACCGGTCACGCAGCAGCTGCGGCCACACCCGGCTCAGATCGGGCTCGTCCAGCAGCCCGGCGAGCATGTGCCCGCCTTCCAGGCCGTAGTCGATGCCCTCACCGTTGAGCGGATTCACGCAACCCGCGGCGTCACCGACGAGCACCCAGTTCGGCCCGGCCACCCCCGACACCGCACCGCCCATCGGCAGCAGCGCCGACGCGACGGCACGCAGCTCGCCCTCGAGCTCCCATTCCTCGCGGCGCAGCCGGGTGTAGTGCTCGATCAGCGGCTTGAGCGCGATGTGCGACGGCCGCTGTTCGGTCGCCAGCGAACCGACGCCGATGTTCACCTCGCCGTTGCCGAGCGGGAAGATCCAGCCGTAGCCGGGCACCAGTTCGTCGGCCGCGTTGCGCAGCTCGAGGTGCGAGGAGATCCACTGGTCGTCGCTGCGTCCCGACTTGATGTAGGCGCGCGCCGCGGTCCCGTAGGCGAAGCGCCGATGCCAGGTGCGGCCCAACTGTTTTCCGATGGGGGAGCGCACGCCGTCGGCCACGACGAGCACCCGGCAGCGCACCGAGTGGGTGGCATCGCCGATGCGGACCGTCACGCCGGTGACCCGCTCGCCCTCGCGCAGCACCTCGGTGACCTTCGCGCCGTCGACCATCCTGGCACCGGATTTGATCGCGGTCTCGCGCAGCTTGTCGTCGAGTTCGGTTCGGGGAACAGCGCTTCCGTACGTCGGGAACGACCCGTTCGGCCACGGCAGCAACGCCTCCCTGCCGAAACCGGCCATCCGCAGGCCGTGGTTCACCGTGTGCGCGCGCAGCCACTCGCCGAGGCCGAGGTGCTCGAGCTCGGCGGTCGCGCGCGGCGTCAGCCCGTCGCCACAGGTCTTGTCCCGCGGGAAGACCGCGGAATCGAGCAGCAGCACATCGCGTCCGGCGCGCGCGGCCCAGGCCGCCGACGCCGAACCGGCGGGCCCGGCACCGACGACCAGCACCTCGACGGCGGCAGGCAGGACAGCGCGGTCGGCGGGGGTGAAGTCCGGTGAACCCATGGCTCAATACTGGCACCCCAGGGCGCTGTGCGAGAGTGTCGGGTACACCGGGAATAGTCACTGTGTGACGGTGTTCATCGGCGTGGGCGCCGGAACACGCTAGGTTGCTACCCGTCGGGGTCGGACGCATCGCTGGGAGAAGATAATGAGCACATCGGCTGTGAGCGACGAGAGCACCGTGGTTGCCGGGGTAGATCTCGTCGATCCCGAACTCGCCGCCACCGTGCGCGACGGCCTGGCCGCGGTCGAGAAACTGCTCGTCGACGAACTCTCCGACGGCGAGGAATTCCTCCAGGAAGCCGCACTGCACCTGGCCAGGGCAGGCGGCAAGCGGTTCCGCCCGCTGTTCACCGTGCTGACCGGTCAGCTCGGCCCCAATCCCACCGACCCGGCGCTGGTTACCGCGGGCACCGTCGTGGAGCTGGTGCACCTGGCCACGCTGTACCACGACGACGTGATGGACGAGGCCACGCAGCGGCGCGGCGCGGTCAGCGTCAACGCGCGCTGGGGCAACAACATCGCGATCCTGGCAGGCGACTACCTGTTCGCGCACGCCTCCCGGCTCACCTCGACGCTCGGCCCCGACGCGGTCCGGATCATCGCCGAGACCTTCGCCGAGCTGGTCACCGGCCAGATGCGGGAAACCATGGGCGCCAAGCAGTCCCAGGATCCGGTCGAGCACTACCTGCGCGTGGTCTGGGAGAAGACCGGCTCGCTCATCGCCGCGGCGGGCCGTTTCGGCGGCACCTTCTCCGGCGCCGGGTCCGAGCACGTCGAGCGGCTGGCCCGCCTCGGTGACGCCGTCGGCACCGCCTTCCAGATCTCCGACGACATCATCGACATCTCCTCCTCGGCCGAACAGTCCGGCAAGACCCCCGGCACCGACCTGCGCGAGGGCGTGCACACCCTGCCCGTGCTCTACGCCCTGCGCGAGTCCGGCGCCGACGGCGACCGCCTGCGCACCCTGCTCGACCACCCGCTGGAATCCGATGCCGAGGTCGAGGAGGCGCTGGAGCTGCTGCGTCGCTCACCTGGCATGGCCAAGGCCAAGGAAAAGCTCCAGGAGTACGCGGACCTCGCCGACGCCGAACTGTCCGCCCTCCCCGCGGGCCCGGCCAACGAAGCTCTCAGCCGCCTCGTTCGCTACACCATCGAGCGGGTGGGCTGACCAGGAACTATCGCCGCCACGCACTCGTTGACCTGACGCGAAGCAACACCAGATTTCGCGCGAACATGGGTAACTCGCCGGGTACGCCCAGAACTGTTCACGTGGTCGACCGCAGGCCCGACGCCTGACGAACCAAGCGCCCGAGAACCGGCAAAAGGCGCGGGGAGGCGGAAATGCCCAATGGGATCAAGACGTTTGGATTGATGGTCGGGCTGTCGGCGTTGATCGTCGCCATCGGGGCGATGTTCCGCAGCCCGACGATCCTGATCATCTCGATCGTGCTGGCCGTCGGCATGAACGCCTACGCGTACTTCAACAGCGACAAACTGGCGCTGAAGGCGATGCACGCGCAACCGGTCAGCGAACTGGAAGCGCCGGTCATGTACCGGATCGTGCGCGAACTCGCGACCACGGCCCGCCAGCCGATGCCGCGGCTCTACATCAGCCCCACCAACGCGCCCAACGCGTTCGCGACCGGTCGTAACCCCCGGCACGCGGCGGTCTGCTGCACCAGCGGCATCCTGCAGTTGCTCGACGAGCGGGAGTTACGCGCGGTTCTCGGCCACGAGCTGTCGCACGTCTACAACCGCGACATCCTGATCTCGTCGGTGGCGGGCGCGATGGCCTCGATCATCACCGGACTCGCGAACATGGCGTTCTTCGCCAGCTCGTTCGGCAGCAGGGACGGTCAGGGCCCGAACGTCATCGCGGTGCTGCTCGTCTCGCTGCTCGGCCCGATCGCCGCCGGCCTGATCAAGATGGCGGTATCGCGATCGCGCGAGTTCCAGGCCGATCAGTCCGGCGCCGAACTCACCGGTGACCCGCTGGCACTGGCCTCGGCCCTGCGCAAGATCGAACGCGGCGTCCAGGTGGCCCCGCTGCCGCCGGATCCCAAGCTCACCAGCGAATCGCACCTGATGATCGCCAACCCGTTCCGCGCGGGCGACCGCATCGCCCGCTGGTACTCGACACACCCGCCGATGGAAGAGCGCATCAGGCGGCTGGAGGAAATGGCGGGCGGCACCCACCGGCACTGAGCGCCGCCCCGCCCCCTACCTGTAGTTCACGAACTGCAGGGCGATGCCGAAGTCCTCGCCCTTGAGCAGGGAGATCACGGCCTGCAGGTCGTCGCGCTTCTTGCTGCTGACCCGCAGCTCCTCGCCCTGGATCTGCGCCTTCACGCCCTTGGGGCCCTCGTCGCGGATCTTCTTGGAGATCTTCTTCGCCTTCTCGGTATCGATGCCCTGCACCAGCGTGCCGGTGATCTTGAACACCTTGCCGGAGGCCTGCGGCTCGCCGGCGTCGAACGCCTTCAGCGAGATGTCACGGCGGATCAGCTTCTCCTTGAACACCTCGAGCGCGGCCTTGACCCGCTCCTCGGCGTTCGCGGTCAGCACGATGGCCTCCTCGCCCGACCACGCGATCGACGCGTCGGTGCCCTTGAAGTCGTAGCGGGAGTTCAGCTCCTTCTCCGCCTGGTGCAGCGCGTTGTCGACCTCCTGGCGATCGACCTTGCTCACCACGTCGAATGACGAATCGGCCACACTGCGCTCCTGTCCCTCACGGTCTGACAATGGGTGCGCCGACAGGTGTGCCGGCCACCGAGACAGTTGTACCCGCATGCCTGGTCCGACCGTGCTCGCAGGGTCGTTGTGCAGGCGGTTTGCATTGGGGGTGTGGGTTCGTTGTAAGCTGCTCAGCGCACCGGAAACGGCGCACAAGGCAGATTGCCCGAGCGGCCAATGGGAGCAGACTGTAAATCTGTCGGTGAAAGCCTACGTAGGTTCGAATCCTACATCTGCCACATCGAACCCCGTCGATCATCAGATCGGCGGGGTTCTTTGGTGCTTGCCCGCCTCGCTTGCCCGCCTAGCTTGCCCGCCTCTCCGCGAATCTGCGTGTCGTCCGGTAGCTCGACTGTTCGTTCTCGGGCTCACGTTGTGCTCGTGGTGGCTCGGAGGCGGGTGGGGAGTTACCCATGTTCTCGGGTGATCAGTGGGTTGCCTGGGGAAAAAGTGGGTCCTAGCTGGCGATTTGGTAGTGCTGGCGGGTAGTGTGTAATCTTCTTCAGGACGCCGGAGCACGGGGTCGCGCTGATCGGCCCGCCGATACAGACTCTGTGCCACGTAGTCATGCCCCCTTAGCTCAGTCGGCAGAGCGTTTCCATGGTAAGGAAAAGGTCAACGGTTCGATTCCGTTAGGGGGCTCGCCGGATTGCCGGTGGTGACCGACTTTCCCGCCGGCCCACCGTAACAGGTCCGCCGTGGCGGTGTAGCTCAGTCGGTAGAGCAAACGACTCATAATCGTTGTGTCGCCGGTTCAAGTCCGGCCATCGCTACCAATAACGACTCAGCCCAGACCGGAAAGAAGGCATATCGTGGCCGCGAAGTCCACCGATGTCCGGCCAAAGATCACCTTGGCCTGCGAAGAGTGCAAGCATCGCAACTACATCACCAAGAAGAACCGGCGCAACGACCCGGACCGCCTCGAGCTGAAGAAGTTCTGCCCGAACTGCGGAACCCACCGGGCGCACCGCGAGTCGCGCTGATTCTCCAGAACATTTGCCGAAGGCCGGACGAAAGTCCGGCCTTTGTGCTTTTCCGGGGTCGAAACAGTACCCCGGGTGGGCGGTGTTTACACCCCCGGACGGCTTGTGAGCGGTCTACGTGTGAGTAAGGTCCAGGTGGTGACACTGAACACCGGAACTGACGAAGCGGTCACCGCCGCAGCCGCCGAACCGTTCGATCCCGCCGCACACGCGGCGGCGATGGTCGGCCACCACTACCGTGTCGACGACTTCTACGAGGTCGGCCGCGAGAAGGTGCGCGAATACGCCCGTGCCGTGCAGGACTACCACCCGGTGCACTGGGAGGAAGACATCGCGCGCGAGTACGGCCACCAGGGCCTGCTCGCCCCGCTCACCTTCATCTCGCTGGTCGGCATCCTCGCCCAGCGCAAGCTGTTCGAGCGAATCGTCACCGGCTACGACCTGAGCCAGATCATGCAGACCGACCAGATCCTGGAGTTCCACCGCCCGATCCGGGTGGGCGACCAGCTGACCTGTGATGTGTACCTGCATTCCTTCCGGCAGGCCTTCGGCGGCGACATCATCGTCACCAAGAACATCGTCACCGCCCAGGACGACGAGCTGGTGCTCACCACCTACACCACGCTGATCGGCCGCAGCGGCGCCGACATCGATCCGGCGATGTCGGACGCGGTCCGCAACATCCTCATGCACGGCCTCGAGGAGCCCGACCATCACGCGCCGGCCGAGCTCCCCGCCGAGCTCACCCCCGATCCGGTCACCAGGCAGCCGGAGCCTGCCGTCCCCACACACGCCCTGTCCTTCGACAGCGTGGCCGCGGGCGATGAACTGCCGCCGCGCACCGTCCGGCTCACCCGTGGCGATCTGGTGAACTACGCGGGCGTGTCCGGCGACGCCAACCCGATCCACTGGAGCGACGAAATCGTGAAGATGGTCGGCCTGGACGACGTGGTCGCGCACGGCATGCTCACGATGGGCCTCGGCGGCGGTTTCGTCACCTCGTGGCTCGGTGATCCCGGTGCGGTGAAGGAGTACAACGTCCGGTTCACCAGCCCGGTCTTCGTCGGCGCCGAGTCCCCTGCCGAGGTCGAGTTCACCGGTAAGGTGAAGTCGGTCGATCCGGAGACCAGGACCGCGGTCGTCGCCATCACGGCGAAGTCGGCGGGCAAGAAGATCTTCGGACGCGCCACGGCAACCGTTCAGCTGTCCTGACCTGGTCGGCTGTACCGGATTGGCGAATACCGCACGCGGTAACGTACACTCGGGACTCTGGGGTCACCGGCTGCTGCGCGCTGATCTTCCCGGGGAGTAGATCCCCACGGAAGCGGCGCGCATGTTGTGTGACACCAGAGCTCGATAATCGAATATCGACTGTGGTTGGACAACGCAGCTCAGGCTGGTTCAACCGAAGGGGCGTAGCTCAATTGGCAGAGCAGCGGTCTCCAAAACCGCAGGTTGCAGGTTCAAGTCCTGTCGCCCCTGCCCTGAATGCCAGCGACGAGGAAGGATCGACGTGAGCGACGAGCGGGATACTCGCGCCGAAGACGGCGACGACACCGCCGCTGCCACTCGGCCGAGCGGCAAGCGGACAGCTCGTCGTGCGCGCACGTCGGATGCTCCGGCGGACACCGGTTCGGTGGCCACGCTGGACCGGCCCTCCTTGCGCAAGGCAGACAAGACTGCCGGGAAGGCCAAATCGGGCAACCCGTTCAAGCGGCTGCTCAAGTTCCTGCGAGAGGTCATCGCGGAACTGCGCAAGGTGATCTGGCCGAACCGGAAGCAGATGGTCACCTATACGGCCGTCGTTCTGGTGTTCGTGGTCTTCATGGTCGCGTTCATCTACGGGATCGATATTGCGTTCATCACGGGTGTCGACTGGCTGTTCGGCTGATCGCCGACACCCCACGCCGGTAGCCGATCGCGGGCCGGAACGGCGGAGTGTGCCTCCGCGCACCTGACCCGGCCCAGACGATGTACGTGACGACACAGGAAGCGAGTGCCGAAGTGAGCACCCCGGAGAACGAAACAAACGCCGAGTTCCCGGTTGACGACACTGTCGTGGCGGAGACCGCCGCCGACGAGGTCGAGGCCACCACCGAGCTCGCTGACGCCGACGCGGCCGACGAGGCCGTCGTCGAGGCCGTCGCCACCGAGGAAGACCCCGAAGCCGACCCCGTCGAGTCGATGAAGGCCAAGCTGCGCCGCGTCCCCGGCGACTGGTACGTCGTGCACTCCTACGCCGGCTACGAGAACAAGGTCAAGACCAACCTCGAGACCCGCGTGCAGAACCTCGGCCTCGAGGACTACATCTTCCAGGTCGAGGTGCCGACCGAAGAGGTCACCGAGATCAAGAACGGGCAGAAGAAGAACGTCAACCGCAAGGTGCTGCCCGGCTACATCCTGGTCCGGATGGAACTGAACAACGAGTCGTGGGGCGCGGTCCGCAACACCCCCGGCGTCACCGGTTTCGTCGGCATGACCGGCGGTGGCCCCGGCGCCAAGCCGACCCCGCTGACCATCAACGAGGTCGTGAAGTTCCTGGTCCCGGCCGGTGCGCAGGCGCAGAAGAAGGCGGCCGCCGCCGCTGCCGCGTCCGGTGCGGACACCGGTGCCGCTGCCGCGGGCAAGCCGGTCATCGAGGTCGACTTCGAGGTCGGCGAGTCGGTCACCGTCATGGACGGCCCGTTCGCGACGCTGCCCGCCAGCATCAGCGAGGTCAACGCCGAGCAGCAGAAGCTCAAGGTGCTCGTCTCGATCTTCGGTCGCGAGACCCCGGTCGAGCTGAACTTCACCCAGGTTTCCAAGATCTAGCTCGAACCAGCTTCGCAACGGCACCGCCTCGGCGGTGCCGTTGTCGTTGATCGACCCTCCCGGCTGCGGCCGCCGCGGCGCGGTTCGGTAGAGTGTGACAGTTCGTGTGTAGACCCGCGCCAGGCGGTTTCCGCCCGGTGTGACGGTCGTGCGCGAATGCCGGGCTTGGACCCGGCGTGGGAGCGATCCCGCAACAGGCTTACGGCAACCGTAAGGAACCGAAACCCAAGGAAGAAAGATGCCCCCCAAGAAGAAGAAGCTCGCCGGGATCATCAAGCTGCAGATCCAGGCCGGTGCCGCGAACCCGGCTCCTCCGGTCGGCCCCGCGCTCGGTCAGCACGGCGTCAACATCATGGAGTTCTGCAAGGCGTACAACGCCGCGACCGAGTCGCAGCGTGGCAACGTCATCCCGGTCGAGATCTCGGTGTACGAGGACCGGACGTTCGACTTCAAGCTGAAGACCCCGCCCGCCGCGCGTCTGCTGCTCAAGGCCGCCGGTGTGCAGAAGGGCTCGGCCGAGCCGCACAAGACCAAGGTCGCCAAGGTCACCATGGACCAGGTCCGGGAGATCGCCAAGACCAAGGCCGAGGATCTCAACGCCACCGATCTCGATCAGGCCGCGAAGATCATCGCCGGTACCGCCCGCTCGATGGGTATCACCGTCGAAGGCTGAGCGAATCTCGCTCCATGTGGGAGGGCCGGCCAGGCCCGGAAACCACATCTGAACTCGCAACTTTAAGGACAGAGAAACATGGCAAAGCGAAGCAAGGCGTATCTCGCCGCTGCTGAGAAGGTCGATCGCGACAAGCTGTACTCCCCGCTGGCCGCTGCGCGCCTGGCGAAGGAGACCTCCACCACCAAGACCGACGCGACCGTCGAGGTCGCCGTTCGTCTCGGCGTGGACCCCCGTAAGGCCGACCAGATGGTCCGCGGCACCGTCAACCTGCCGCACGGCACCGGTAAGACCGCCCGCGTCATCGTGTTCGCCGCAGGCGAGAAGGCCGCCGAGGCCGAGGCCGCCGGTGCCGACGCCGTTGGCGCCGAGGACCTGATCGAGCGGATCCAGGGCGGCTGGCTGGACTTCGACGCCGCGATCGCCACCCCGGACCAGATGGCCAAGGTCGGCCGCATCGCGCGTGTCCTCGGCCCGCGTGGTCTGATGCCGAACCCGAAGACGGGCACCGTCACCAACGATGTGACCAAGGCCGTCAACGACATCAAGGGCGGCAAGATCAACTTCCGCGTCGACAAGCAGGCCAACCTGCACTTCGTCATCGGCAAGGCGTCCTTCGACGACGCCAAGCTGGTGGAGAACTACGGCGCCGCGCTGGACGAGATCCTGCGTGTGAAGCCGTCGACCGCCAAGGGCCGCTACGTCAAGAAGATCACGGTTTCGACCAACACCGGACCGGGCATCCCGGTGGACCCGAACCGCACCCGCAACCTCCTCGACGAGGATGCGTGAGCTTCTCCTGACAGGTAGCTCCTGATCGACCACGAGGGTGGGAACGCACTGCGTTCCCACCCTCGCGGTTTTCCGGGGTCGGTCGAGCGCCTACTTCGGGTCGGCGTGTTCGGTGTCGCGCCAGCCGAGCAGCACGGACTCGCCGCGCTGGGGTTTCCACGGCAGGAATATCGCCACGATCACCGCGCACACCAGGACCGCGCCCGCGGCGACGAGCGAGGCGGCGTGCGCACCCTGCAGAGTCGCCGACTTCATCGCGACGATCAGATTCTCGCGCTGGGTCTCGAAGAACGGGGCGAGTTCGCGTTTGCGCAGCTCGAGCACGCTGAGCGGACTGGCCTTGACCAGTTCCTTCTCCCGGTCGTTCATGATGCCGACGGGAATCGCGTCGATCCTGGCGCCGATCCGGCTGGTGTAGTAGGAGGCCACGATCGACCCGAGGACGGCGACGCCGAGGGTGCCGCCGATCTCCCGGGTGGTGTCGTTGACCGCCGATCCGGCACCCGCCTCGTCCAGCGGCAGCGAGGACATGATCGATTCCGTCGCAGGCCCTTGCACGATGCCGAGGCCGAGCGCCATGAACACCATCGACGGCAGCACCCCGATCAGATAGCTGCTGTCCACCGTGACCTGGCCGCCCAGATAGAGCCCGAGTCCGGTGAGCAGCAGGCCGATCACCAGCACCGCGGTGGTGCCGACGCGCTGTGCCAGCAGCGTGGCGACGGGCGCGCCGATCGCGACCGAGAACGCGAACGGCAGGGACGCGATACCGAATTCGAGTGGCGTGTATTCCCGCACGCCCTGGAAATACTGGGTGATCAGGAACAGGAATCCGAACATCGAGAAATACCCGATCGCAATTGCCAAGGCGGGCAACGAGAATCGGCGATTACGGAACAGGCGCATATCGAGAATCGGTGCGGCGGTGCGCAATTCCCAGACGACGAAGGCGGCGAGCAGTACGACGCCCAGTGTCGCGGTGCACAGCGTGGTGAGTGAGAGCCACCCGTTGTGCGGCGCCTCGATGATCGCCCACACCACCAGCGTTATGCCCGCGATCGACAGGAAGATGCCGGGCAGATCCAGCTTGCCGACCTGGTCGGCGCGCGATTCCGGCACCCAGATCAGCGTCGCGACCAGCGCGGCCAGCGCCACCGGCACATTGATCCAGAACACCGAGTGCCAGCTGAAGTGCTCGAGCAGCCAGCCGCCCGAGATCGGGCCGATGGCGATGGCGAAACCGGCCATCGCGGTCCAGGCGGCGATGGCCAGCGCGCGTTCGCGCTTGTCGGTGAAGATGTTGATGATCAGGGCCAGGGTGGCGGGGAAGACGGCGGCGGCGAAGACGCCCATCGCCGCGCGGGCCGCGATGACCTGGGTCATCGATTCGGCGAGCGCGCCGCCGACCGACATCACGGCGATGCCGACCAGGCCGACGATCATGATCCGCCTGCGGCCGTATCGGTCACCGAGATTGCCCGCCGCGAGCAGCAGTCCGGCGAAGGTGAGGGTGTAGGCGTCGACGACCCACTGCAGGCCGGAGACGCCGGTCTGCAGTTGGACGCCGATAGAAGGGAGGGCGACATTGACGATGGTGTTGTCGAGAACCACCAGCAGTTCGGCCAGGCAGATCACGGCGAGTGCGAGGAATCGCTGTGAACGCCGGTCCAGCAGCATTGGTGGAGCGACTATGGAGGTTGCCATAGTTAGGAAGTGAAGCAGGTTACTGTCACCGAACGTAACACCTTTCCGGTGAGATTGCTGCCACTTCGGACCGTCAACTGTGAGCCACGACACAATCGAAACCGGCGAATCCGGCGCTGCCGGGGGCGTTTTGGCAGATCGGGGCAGGTGCCGGTACAGTGGACTCCGGTCATCGACATGTTCGATGACTACCCATTCGTTCTACCGAAGACCGTTGGTCGTCGATGCCGCTTGCGTGGTGTCGGTCGAAGGTCCGGCGACATTGCCGGCGGCCCACGCAGGGAGAGCTGAGGCCGATACTTTCGCGCCCCGGTACGCCTTGCGTCCGGGGCGTTAGTTTTGTCGCCGGCCCCTGAATTCGGTAGTGCGCGTTCACGAACCGACATCAGAGAGGAGGCGAAGTATGGCGAAGCCTGAAAAGGTCACCGCTGTCGCGGAGATCGCGGAGCAGTTCAAGAACTCCACGGCCACTGTTGTCACGGAATACCGTGGTCTTTCGGTCGGCAAGCTCACCGAGCTGCGTCGTGCGCTCGGCGCCGAGGCCACGTACTCCGTCGCCAAGAACACCCTGGTCAAGCTCGCGGCCGCGGAAGCGGGCGTCGAGGGCCTGGACGACTTGTTCGTCGGACCGACCGCCATCACCTTCATCCAGGGTGAGCCGGTCAACGCCGCGAAGGCGCTCAAGACCTTCGCCAAGGACAACAAGGCGCTCGTCATCAAGGGCGGCTACATGGACGGCGCTGCGCTGTCCGTGTCCGAGGTCGAGAAGATCGCCGACCTGGAGACCCGCGAGGTCCTGCTGGCCAAGCTGGCCGGTGCGATGAAGGGCAACATGTCCAAGGCTGCCGGGCTGTTCTCGGCTCCCGCAGGTCAGGTGGCCCGTCTGGCCGCCGCGCTGCAGGAGAAGAAGCAGGCCGAAGGCGCTGCCGAGTAATACCCCCGCACGGGTATTACGCCCGCGCGCACAAGACATTCACCACCGAAAGGAACAATCATGGCCAAGCTGTCCACCGAAGAGCTGCTCGAGGTTTTCTCGGAGATGACCCTCCTGGAGCTGTCCGGCTTCGTGAAGGCGTTCGAGGAGAAGTTCGAGGTCACCGCCGCTGCCCCCGTCGCCGTTGCCGCTGCCGGTGGCGCCGCTGCTCCGGCCGAGGCCGCTGAGGAGCAGGACGAGTTCGACGTCATCCTCGAGGGTGCGGGCGACAAGAAGATCCAGGTCATCAAGGTGGTCCGTGAGATCGTCTCCGGCCTGGGCCTGAAGGAAGCCAAGGACCTGGTCGAGGGTGCCCCGAAGCCGATCCTGGAGAAGGTCGCCAAGGAGGCCGCCGAGGCTGCCAAGGCGAAGCTGGAAGAGGCCGGCGCCAAGGTGTCCGTCAAGTAATTCAGCGCTTCGCGTTTGCGAACGGGCGGTCCTTTCGAGGGCCGCCCGTTTGTCATTTATCCCGACATGGGAAGGTGATACGCGCTGTAGCACTGGGCGGGTTACTCTTCAGTCATGTAGGGGTGTGCCCCGTCTCACTCATGGGTTACAGTGACCGGACCCACAGTGTCGTGACGCACCGCCGTGATGTGAGCGCGCGGTCAGCGGGTGGGGTGCTCGCAGGGAACAATGGAGGTAGGCGTGGGCGTCGAGGTCAGGACCGAGGGTGTTACCAAGTCCTTCGGTTCGCAGCGAATTTGGCAGGACGTGTCGATCACGCTCCCTTCGGGTGAGGTGAGCGCCCTGCTCGGCCCTTCGGGTACGGGTAAGTCGGTGTTCCTGAAGTCGCTCATCGGTCTGTTGCGGCCGGAGCGCGGGTCCATCTTCATCGATGGCACCGATATCACCACCTGCTCCAACAAGGAGCTCTACGAGATCCGCAAACTGTTCGGCGTCCTTTTCCAGGACGGCGCGCTGTTCGGCTCGATGAACCTGTTCGACAACATCGCTTTCCCCCTTCGTGAGCACACGAAGAAGTCGGAAACCGAGATCAAGCGCATCGTCATGGAGAAGCTCGAGCTGACCGGTCTGCTCGGCGCCGAGAACAAGCTCCCCGGCGAGATCTCCGGCGGTATGCGCAAGCGTGCCGGCCTGGCCCGCGCGCTGGTCCTCGACCCGCAGATCATCCTGGTCGACGAGCCCGACTCCGGTCTCGACCCCGTGCGTACCTCGTACCTGGCGCAGTTGCTGCTCAACATCAACGCCCAGATCGACGCCACGATCCTCATCGTGACGCACAACATCAACCTGGCCCGTACCGTGCCGGACAACATCGGCATGCTCTTCCGCCGCCAGTTGGTCATGTTCGGCCCGCGCGAGGTGCTGCTGACCAGCGAGGAGCCGGTCGTCAAGCAGTTCCTCAACGGCCGCATGATCGGCCCGATCGGCATGTCCGAGGAGAAGGACGAGGCGCAGATGGCGCGCGAGCAGGCGCTCGTCGACGCCGGTCACCACCACGGTGGCGCCGAGGAGATCGAGGGCATCATCCCGCAGATGAAGGCCGAGCCGGGCATGCCCGCTCGCCAGGCCGTCTTCCGCCGCCAGGCGCGGGTGCGTGAGATCATGCACACCCTGCCGCACGCGGCCCAGGTGGCGATCCGCGAGTCGCTCGACGAGTCCGCCGACGACACCCAGGTGATGGCCGCCTACGGCAGCGAGCACCCCACCGCCCAGTTCGACACCAAGACGATTCCGCACGGCCAGATCAACAGCTGAGCGACTTTCACTCCCCCTACGAGCCCCGGCCACTCGGCCGGGGCTCGTAGTGCGTTCAGGGGCGGTCGCGGCAATGGCACGACCGGAAAAACGGGCGCTGAGCGGCGGTTACGCGAGTTGGCGCACACGGCGTGTCGCGAGTAAAATGGCCGCGGTTCCGGACGGGGATGCGCAGCGCGCCAGTCGATCTCACTTCTCGGACAGACCGCGCCGCGCCACTTGACGAGGCGGGCGCGAACCGTCACCCTATTCACAGCAGCGTCAGCTGTTACAGGGGCTTCAGCGCCCAGAACACCCGACGCGGCCAGCGTCACGGGAGTTCGGCGCGTTTGCCGTGTGAGCGGTCGCACGGATGGTACGTTGACACCCCCGTGTATGTGGGTGTAAGTTTGGACGTTGCGCTGGCTGCCTCCTGTCCACACCTTGATTCGCACTCGTAAGTTCCACCTTCCGGTGTTACTTCCGCTGCTGCCTGTTCGGGTTTCGTTCGGGTTGTAACCAGCGGAATTCGTAGCAGACAAGCGACGGTCGCGGACCACCACGCGACGCGCGTGAGGTGCTGGAAGGACGCATCTTGGCAGTCTCCACCCAGACCAAGGCTGGAATCCCCGGAGCCCCGTTGAGGGTTTCGTTCGCGAAGATCCGTGAGCCCTTGGAGGTGCCCGGACTTCTCGACCTACAAACGGACTCGTTCGCCTGGTTGGTCGGTACCCCCGACTGGCGTGAGAAGGCGGCCGCACGCGGCGACGTCGGTCTCGCAGGCGGCTTGGAGGAGGTGCTCGAGGAGCTCTCGCCGATCGAGGACTTCTCCGGTTCGATGTCCCTGTCGTTCTCCGATCCGCGCTTCGAAGAGGTCAAGGCCTCTATCGATGAGTGCAAAGAGAAGGACATGACCTACGCGGCGCCGTTGTTCGTCACCGCGGAGTTCATCAACAACAACACCGGCGAGATCAAGAGCCAGACGGTCTTCATGGGTGATTTCCCCATGATGACCAACAAGGGCACCTTCATCATCAACGGCACCGAGCGCGTCGTCGTCTCGCAGCTGGTCCGCTCCCCGGGCGTCTACTTCGATCACAGCATCGACAAGGGCACCGAGAAGGACCTGCACAGCGTCCGCGTGATCCCGTCGCGCGGCGCGTGGCTGGAGTTCGACGTCGACAAGCGCGACACCGTCGGTGTCCGCATCGACCGCAAGCGCCGTCAGCCGGTCACCGTGCTGCTCAAGGCGCTGGGCTGGACCACCGAGGAGATCGTCGAGCGTTTCGGCTTCTCCGAGATCATGATGTCCACCCTGGAGAAGGACAGCACGCCCGGCCAGGACGAGGCGCTGCTCGACATCTACCGCAAGCTGCGTCCGGGCGAGCCGCCGACCAAGGAGTCCGCGCAGACCCTGCTGGAGAACCTGTTCTTCAAGGAGAAGCGCTACGACCTGGCGCGCGTCGGTCGCTACAAGATCAACAAGAAGCTCGGCATCCACGTGCACGAGCCGGTGACCTCCTCGGTGCTGACCAAGGAAGACATCGTCACCACCATCGAGTACCTGGTGCGTCTGCACGCCGGTGACCGCTCGATGACCGCCCCCGGTGGCGAAGAGGTCCCCGTCGAGATCGACGACATCGACCACTTCGGCAACCGTCGTCTGCGCACCGTCGGCGAGCTGATCCAGAACCAGATCCGCGTCGGCCTGTCCCGCATGGAGCGCGTGGTCCGCGAGCGGATGACGACTCAGGACGTCGAGGCGATCACGCCGCAGACCCTGATCAACATCCGCCCGGTCGTCGCCGCGATCAAGGAGTTCTTCGGAACCTCCCAGCTGTCGCAGTTCATGGACCAGAACAACCCGCTGTCGGGTCTGACCCACAAGCGCCGCCTGTCGGCGCTCGGCCCCGGTGGTCTGTCCCGTGAGCGCGCGGGCCTGGAAGTCCGTGACGTCCACCCGTCGCACTACGGCCGCATGTGCCCGATCGAGACCCCGGAAGGCCCGAACATCGGCCTGATCGGTTCGCTGTCGGTGTACGCGCGGGTCAACCCGTTCGGCTTCATCGAGACGCCGTACCAGAAGGTCGTCGACGGCAAGGTCACCGATGAGGTCAAATACCTGACCGCCGACGAGGAAGACCGCTACGTTCGCGCGCAGGCGAACTCCCCGGTCGACGCCGATGGCCGCTTCCTCGAGGAGAAGGTCCTCGTCCGCCGTGCGGGCGAAGAGGTCGAGTTCGTGACGCCGGCTCAGGTCGACTACATGGACATCTCGCCGCGCCAGATGGTGTCGGTCGCGACGGCCATGATCCCGTTCCTCGAGCACGACGACGCCAACCGTGCCCTCATGGGCGCGAACATGCAGCGTCAGGCCGTGCCGCTGATCCGTTCCGAGTCCCCGATCGTGGGCACCGGCATGGAGCTGCGCGCCGCGGTCGACGCGGGCGATGTCGTGGTGAACGAGAAGCCGGGTGTTGTCGAGGAGGTCTCGGCCGACTACGTCACCGTGATGGCCGACGACGGCAGCCGCAAGTCCTACCGGATGCGCAAGTTCAACCGCTCGAACCAGGGCACCTGCTCCAACCAGCGTCCGATCGTGGACGAGGGTCAGCGGGTGGAGAAGGGCCAGGTTCTGGCCGACGGCCCCTGCACCGAGAACGGTGAGATGGCGCTGGGCAAGAACCTGCTCGTCGCCGTCATGCCGTGGGAAGGCCACAACTACGAGGACGCGATCATCCTGTCGCAGCGCCTCGTGGAAGAGGACGTTCTCACCTCGATCCACATCGAAGAGCACGAGATCGACGCCCGCGACACCAAGCTGGGCGCCGAGGAGATCACCCGGGACATCCCGAACGTCTCCGACGAGGTGCTGGCCGACCTGGACGAGCGCGGCATCATCCGCATCGGCGCCGAGGTCCGCGACGGCGACATCCTGGTCGGCAAGGTCACCCCGAAGGGCGAGACCGAGCTGACCCCCGAGGAGCGCCTGCTCCGCGCGATCTTCGGTGAGAAGGCGCGCGAGGTGCGCGACACCTCGCTGAAGGTGCCCCACGGTGAGTCCGGCAAGGTCATCGGCATCCGCGTGTTCTCGCGCGAGGACGACGACGATCTGCCTCCCGGTGTCAACGAACTGGTCCGGGTCTACGTGGCCCAGAAGCGCAAGATCCAGGACGGCGACAAGCTCGCGGGTCGCCACGGCAACAAGGGCGTCATCGGCAAGATCCTCCCCGTGGAGGACATGCCGTTCATGCCCGACGGCACCCCGATCGACATCATCCTGAACACCCACGGTGTTCCCCGTCGTATGAACATCGGCCAGATCCTGGAAACCCACCTCGGGTGGATCGGTAAGGCCGGCTGGAATATCGACGTGGCCACGGACGGTACTCGTCCCGAGTGGGCGGCCACGCTGCCCGAGGAGATGCTGGCCGCGCCGGCCGACTCGAACATCGCGACGCCCGTCTTCGACGGTGCCAAGGATGACGAGCTGACCGGTCTGCTTGCTTCGACCCTGCCGAACCGTGACGGTGAGCGCATGGTCGACGAGAACGGCAAGGCGACCCTGTTCGACGGCCGCTCCGGCGAGCCGTTCCCGTACCCGGTCGCGGTCGGTTACATGTACATCCTGAAGCTGCACCACCTGGTCGACGACAAGATCCACGCCCGTTCGACCGGTCCGTACTCGATGATCACGCAGCAGCCGCTGGGTGGTAAGGCGCAGTTCGGTGGTCAGCGTTTCGGTGAGATGGAGTGCTGGGCCATGCAGGCCTACGGCGCGGCGTACACGCTGCAGGAACTCCTGACCATCAAGTCCGACGACGTGGTGGGCCGTGTGAAGGTCTACGAGGCGATCGTCAAGGGCGAGAACATTCCGGAGCCGGGCATTCCGGAGTCGTTCAAGGTGCTCCTCAAGGAACTCCAGTCGCTGTGCCTCAACGTGGAAGTGCTGTCCTCGGACGGCGCCGCGATCGAGATGCGCGACGGCGACGACGAGGATCTGGAGCGCGCCGCGGCGAACCTGGGCATCAACCTGTCCAGGAACGAAGCGGCCACCGTCGACGATTTGGCGAACTAGGTGGTGACGCGGGTGGCTGTTGCGACAGCCACCCGCACACCGCGATCGATAACTAGTGAACTTTTGCTCGAATTCGACCCGAACAGGGGAAAGGAAGTTACGTGCTAGACGTCAACTTCTTCGATGAACTCCGGATCGGCCTGGCCACCGCCGAAGACATCCGCCAGTGGAGCTATGGCGAGGTCAAGAAGCCGGAGACCATCAACTACCGCACGCTCAAGCCGGAGAAGGACGGGCTCTTCTGCGAGAAGATCTTCGGCCCCACCCGGGACTGGGAGTGCTACTGCGGCAAGTACAAGCGCGTCCGCTTCAAGGGCATCATCTGTGAGCGCTGTGGCGTCGAGGTGACTCGCGCCAAGGTGCGTCGTGAGCGGATGGGCCACATCGAGCTGGCCGCACCGGTCACCCACATCTGGTACTTCAAGGGCGTTCCGTCGCGCTTGGGTTACCTGCTGGATCTGGCGCCGAAGGATCTCGAGAAGATCATCTACTTCGCCGCCTACGTCATCGTCGGTGTCGACGAGGAGCTGCGCCACAACGAGCTCAGCACCCTCGAGGCCGAGATGGAGGTCGAGAAGAAGGCTGTCGCCGATCAGCGCGACGCCGATCTCGAGGCCCGCGCGCAGAAGCTCGAGGCCGACCTGGCCGAGCTGGAAGCCGAGGGCGCCAAGTCCGACGTGCGTCGCAAGGTCAAGGACGGCGGCGAGCGCGAAATGCGTCAGCTGCGCGACCGGTCCCAGCGTGAGCTGGACCGCCTCGACGAGATCTGGACGACCTTCACCAAGCTGTCGGTCAAGCAGCTCATCGTCGACGAGGTGCTCTACCGCGAGCTCGTCGACCGCTACGGCGAGTACTTCACCGGCGCCATGGGTGCGGAGTCCATCCAGAAGCTGATGGAGAACTTCGACATCGACGCCGAGGCCGAGAACCTGCGCGAGACCATTCGCTCGGGCAAGGGCCAGAAGAAGCTGCGCGCGCTCAAGCGCCTCAAGGTCGTCGCGGCCTTCCAGGCCAACGGCAACTCGCCCATGGGCATGGTGCTCGACGCCGTTCCGGTGATCCCGCCGGAGCTGCGCCCGATGGTTCAGCTCGACGGTGGCCGTTTCGCCACCTCCGACCTGAACGACCTGTACCGCCGCGTGATCAACCGCAACAACCGCCTCAAGCGACTGATCGATCTGGGTGCGCCCGAGATCATCGTCAACAACGAGAAGCGGATGCTGCAGGAGTCCGTCGACGCGCTGTTCGACAACGGCCGTCGCGGCCGTCCGGTCACCGGACCGGGTAACCGCCCGCTGAAGTCGCTGAGCGATCTGCTCAAGGGCAAGCAGGGTCGTTTCCGTCAGAACCTGCTCGGCAAGCGTGTCGACTACTCGGGCCGTTCGGTCATCGTGGTCGGTCCGCAGCTCAAGCTGCACCAGTGTGGTCTGCCGAAGCTGATGGCGCTCGAGCTGTTCAAGCCGTTCGTCATGAAGCGTCTGGTCGACCTGAACCACGCGCAGAACATCAAGTCCGCCAAGCGGATGGTCGAGCGTCAGCGTCCCCAGGTGTGGGATGTCCTCGAAGAGGTCATCGCCGAGCACCCGGTGCTGCTCAACCGCGCGCCCACCCTGCACCGCCTGGGTATCCAGGCCTTCGAGCCGCAGCTGGTCGAAGGCAAGGCCATCCAGCTGCACCCGCTGGTGTGTGAGGCGTTCAACGCCGACTTCGACGGTGACCAGATGGCCGTGCACCTGCCGCTGTCGGCGGAGGCGCAGGCCGAGGCGCGCATCCTGATGCTGTCGTCGAACAACATCCTGTCCCCGGCGTCGGGTCGCCCGCTGGCGATGCCGCGTCTGGACATGGTGACCGGCCTGTTCTACCTGACTCGTCTCGACGAGAAGGGCGTCGGCACCTACCGGGCCGGCGGCAAGGACGAGCCGGAGTACGGCGTGTACTCCTCGCCCGCCGAGGCCCAGATGGCCGTCGACCGCGGTGAGCTCACCGTGCGTTCGATGATCAAGGTGCGTCTCACCGAGCAGCGCCCGCCGCGCGAGATCGAGGCGGAGCTCTTCCCGGAGGGCTGGCACCGCGGAGACGCGTGGCTGGCCGAGACCACCCTGGGTCGCGTGCTGTTCAACGATCTGCTCCCGGCGGATTACGCGTTCATCAACGAGCCGATGCCGAAGAAGCGGCAGGCCACGATCATCAACGATCTGGCCGAGCGCTACCCGATGATCGTCGTCGCGCAGACCGTCGACAAGCTCAAGGACGCCGGCTTCTACTGGGCCACGCGTTCGGGTGTCACCGTCTCCATGTCGGACGTGCTCGTTCCGCCGGAGAAGGCCGACATCATGGAGCGGTACGAGGCCATGGCGGATCAGATCGAGAAGAAGTACCAGCGTGGTGCGCTCGATCACCAGGAGCGCAACAACGCCCTGGTCAAGATCTGGCAGGAAGCGACCGAAGAGGTCGGTACGGCGCTGCGTTCGCACTACCCGGCCGACAACCCGATCATCACGATCGTCGACTCGGGTGCGACCGGTAACTTCACCCAGACTCGTACCCTCGCCGGTATGAAGGGTCTGGTGACGAACCCCAAGGGTGAGTTCATCCCGCGCCCGATCAAGTCCTCCTTCCGTGAGGGCCTGACCGTGCTCGAGTACTTCATCAACACCCACGGTGCTCGTAAGGGTCTGGCCGACACCGCGCTGCGTACCGCCGACTCGGGTTACCTGACCCGTCGTCTGGTCGACGTCTCGCAGGACGTCATCGTGCGCGAGCACGACTGTGGCACCGAGCGCGGCATCGTCGTGCCGATCGCGGAGAAGCAGGCCGACGGCTCGCTCATCCGGGACGCGCACGTCGAGACCTCGACCTACGCTCGCACCCTGGCGACCGACGCGGTCGACGCGAACGGCAACGTCGTCGTGGCCAAGGGCGCCGATCTCGGCGACCCGGCCCTGGAGGCGCTGCTCGAGGCCGGTATCACCGAGGTGAAGGTCCGCTCCGTGCTGACCTGCACCACCGGCACCGGCGTCTGCGCCACCTGCTACGGCCGCTCGATGGCCACCGGCAAGCTGGTCGACATCGGCGAGGCCGTCGGCATCGTCGCCGCCCAGTCCATCGGTGAGCCGGGTACCCAGCTGACCATGCGTACCTTCCACCAGGGTGGTGTCGCTGGTGACGACATCACCGGTGGTCTGCCGCGTGTCCAGGAGCTCTTCGAGGCCCGTGTCCCCAAGGGCAAGGCGCCGATCGCTGAGGTCTCGGGCCGGGTGCGCCTCGAGGACGACGACCGCTTCTACAAGATCACGATCATCCCCGATGACGGGTCGGAAGAAGTCGTCTACGACAAGCTCTCGAAGCGTCAGCGTCTGCGTGTGTTCAAGCACGACGACGGCACCGAGCGCCTGCTGGCCGACGGTGACCACGTGGAGGTGGGTCAGCAGCTGCTCGAGGGCGCTGCCGATCCGCACGAGGTGCTGCGCGTGATGGGTCCCCGTCAGGTGCAGGTCCACCTGGTCCACGAGGTCCAGGAGGTCTACCGCTCGCAGGGTGTGTCGATCCACGACAAGCACATCGAGGTCATCGTGCGCCAGATGCTGCGTCGCGTGACGATCATCGATTCGGGTGCGACCGAGTTCCTGCCCGGTTCGCTCACCGAGCGCGCCGAGTTCGAGAACTCGAACCGTCGCGTGGTGGCCGAGGGTGGCGAGCCCGCCTCCGGCCGTCCGGTGCTGATGGGTATCACCAAGGCGTCGCTGGCCACCGATTCGTGGCTGTCGGCGGCCTCCTTCCAGGAGACCACCCGAGTGCTGACGGACGCGGCCATCAACTGCCGCTCCGACAAGCTGATCGGCCTGAAGGAGAACGTGATCATCGGTAAGCTCATCCCGGCCGGTACCGGTATCAACCGCTACCGCAACATCCAGGTGCAGCCGACCGAAGAAGCCCGCGCCGCCGCGTACGCGGTGCCGTCCTACGACGACACCTACTACTCGCCGGACAGCTTCGGTACCTCCACCGGCGCCGCAGTGCCGCTGGACGACTACGGCTTCAGCGACTACCGCTAAGTTGTAGCCAGGCAAAACAATTCGGCCCCGCTCCTTTCCGGAGCGGGGCCGAACTGTTCTCCGAGGAAGATCCGGGTGTGGTAGTTGTTGCGGGTGTCCACTCATTCGCGTACATCCCGGGTAGCCCTGTGCGGCTTGCTCTTTGCGGCAGGCTGCTCGATGGGAGACAGCGGAGTGACGGGAAGTGGTGTCCCCGAAGCGCGGTCGTACGCGTCAGTGCCCTCGTCCTGTGCGGACGTGGACGCGGCGGCGCGAGAGTCGCTGATTCAGTTCGCCGGTGATCTCGAAAATCCGGACACCCGTTTGCTCGCGGATACGGGCTCCTCGAATGGGCCGAACGAGATCTTCTGCAGGGTGAACTTCGATGCGAACCCCGTCCCAGACGGTGATGTGATGCCCAAAGCCGGGCCGCTGCTGCGCACGGTGACCATCGAACTCGACCGTGGTCCGGTAGTGCCGCAGGGGCTTCAGCCCACGAGGGCTCCGATGGCTTCGAATGCCGCGCAACGTACGAACTTCAGCACGCCGCAGCAGCTCGACGGCATCGGCGACGACGCGATGATCGCGATCGAAGACAGCGATGGAACGATCCGAAGCTGGGCAACTTCGGTGATCGGAAACGTCAGGATCCAGGTGGTGACGGCCGGGATGGACTGGAGTGGCAGCACATCCCCGCCGGTCTGGGGGTCGCCGACGATGCGGGAGGACCTGAGCGAGGGCGCCGAAGCTATTCTCGCCGAGCTGGCCCGCGAGCTTCCCTCGGCCATGCCGACAGCGACGAGTGAGCCTCCGACCCCGCCCGCTGTCGCGACGAGCACGGTTCCGCCGACAGCGGATCCGCCTGTATGGGACCCCTGTTCGATACCGGAATCCGCGATCGCGGAAGCGCGGCTGCGCCCGGCACCGAAACAGTCAGCTGCCAGTGGCAGCCGATGTGAATGGAAAGGTGACGGCTACACCCTGGCAATAGGCTCGACCGCCGAGGCCTTCCATCAGGTCTACTACAGCCATTACGGCTGGTACCCGCGCCCACGACCGGTGAGGGTCGGCGACCGGCAGGCGCTACAAGTGGCCAAATCCTTCGGCGGCGCTGACGCCGAGGTCGATGACGGCTACTGCGAGCTCGGCTTCGATACACCTTTCGGCACGAAGAACGGCATCCCGATCGGCGCGGTCGGTATCGAAATGTGGGACGACGCCGACCGCAAACCGACAGCGGTGTGCAAAGACCTTGTCCGCCTCGCAGAATCGCTCGTCCCCCACCTCCCGCCGAGCCGTTAGCGATTTCGGCATCGGCGCTAGGTTGGATCAGGCGACCTTGATCGTGTGCGGTCCGACGCTCACGCTGATGTCCACGTGTCCGCCGAGTGCGCGGGCGTAGGCGCGGAGGGTGTCGAGTTCCATGGCGGCGAGGTCGCCGTTCTCGATCTGCGAGATTCGTGCCTGACTGACACCCAGGGCGGCGGCGAGTTCGGCCTGCGTCTTGCCGATCGTCTGGCGGAGTTCTTTGAGATGGTGTCCGGCGATTCGGCCATCCAGTTGCGAGGCAGCTGCTGCCTGAACCTGTGGGTCGGCCAGTTCCGGATGCAACCGGTGGGCTTCTTCCTTTACCTCACGCCAATTACGTGCGCCAGTCATCGTTCCTCCTTCGCCTTCTCGGCGCGGTAGTCGGCATAGCGATGTTCTGCCAACGGGATCGCGTCGTCGTACCAGTGGGACCACCGCCCGGCTTTGTCCCCGCTGACCAGGATGATCGCCTGACGATCCGGATCGAATACGAACAGCATCCGGATCTCCGAGCGTCCACGTGACCCTGGCCGCAGTTCCTTGAGATTCTTCAGCCGACTGTGTTCGAGCGTATCGACCAGAGGTCTGCCCAGTGCAGGACCGACTGCGGCGAGTCGGTCCAACGCCTGCTCGATCAAGGCTGCTGAGGCCGGGTCGGACTCGCACAGCTTCATGAACCAGCGATCAACTGGTTCCAGTAGCACGATCTCCCATTCCACCCAGCAAGTATAAGCCACGGCTTATGTCGCGCGAGTGGTGTTTGTGGTCAGTTGGAGGTGGCGGCCTGCGCCTCGGGATCGCCGACTGTGACTGTTTCGGGTTCGCCGAGGCGGACGGTGATCACGCCGAGGAGAATCAGTGCCCCGCCGAGCAATTGGATCGGCCGGGGCGCCTCGCCGAGCAGGGCCCAGGCGAACAGCAGCGCGGCCAGTACCTCGGTGAGCGCGACGAACGAGGCCAGCCGGGAGCCGAGGCGACGGGTGGCGGCGATGCCGGTGACGTAGGCGATGGCGGCGGTGACGATGCCGATCACCAGGATCGGAACCCACCATGGCGTGCTGAAATCGTCGAACACGACCGTCGCGGTGGTGGCGTGCAGCGGCACGATGCCGACCACTCCTGCCAGTACCAGCGTGACCCCGCCGATCAGCAGACCGCCGGCGGCCAGGACCGTGCCGGGCAGCTCGCCACCCTGGGCGGAGAGCACGAAATACGCCGCGGCGCCGATCATCGCGGCCAGCGCCCAGGTGATGCCGATCGGATCGGTCGACACGCCGGCGAGAATGTCGAGCACGAGCAGCAGTCCGGTGATGCCGAGTGCGGCGCCGGCCAGGGTGGCCGCGCCGGGCTGCTGGCGGTGCCGCGCCCACATCCAGCCGACGACGGCGATCGGCGCGGTGTACTCGATCAGCAGCGCGGCGCCGACCTCCATGTGCGCGACGGCGTTGAAATAGGCCAGCTGAGTGCCTGCGACGGCGAGCAGTCCGTACAGCACGATCAGGGTCGCGTTGGCACGCACCAGGTTCCAGTTGCCGCGTATCTGCGGGAGGGCGACGGGGAGCAGGACGACTCCGGCGAGCAGAACGCGCGCGGCGACCACGGCGGCCGCGCTCCAGCCCGCGTTCATCAGGCCGCGGGCGAGCGGACCGGACAGGCCGAACGAGGCGGCGGAGGCCAGCGCGAAGAGCAGGCCGGTGCGGATTCGGCTGCTCGCCAATCCGTCATGAGTCAAAGTCGCCATGACTAATGACGGTAAGCAGGTTGCGGTAATATGTCAACGTGGTTTTCGCTCATGACACCGAGGCGGCGCTGCTGGCGGCGGTCGAACTGGTCAATTCCGCGGAGGACCCCGACACCCTCACCGGCACCGACCAGCTCGACGAGTTCTTCGTGCGGCACGTCTACACGGGTGTGCACACCGGCGACGCCGCGGAACTGGCCGCGGTGCGAGCCCTACGCGCGCCGCTGCGCCGGATGCTCACCAGCGACCGGGACAGCGCGGTGGTCCTGGTGAACGAGACCCTCGCCGAGCATCGCGCTGTCCCGCAATTGGTCCGGCACGGCGACGTCGACTACCACGTCCACGCCGTGCCGCCCGAGGCCGCGCTCCCGGTCCGCATCGCCGTCGAGACAGCCATGGCGATGATCGACCTGATCCGCGCCGACGATCTGAGCCGCCTGTCGATCTGTGCCGACGACACCTGCGAAGGGCTGGTTCTCGACCTGTCCCGCAACCGATCCCGCCGCTACTGCAGCACCGCCTGCGGCAACCGCAATGCCGTCGCGGCCTACCGGGCGCGGCAACGCTAGAGCCTGCGCACCTTCGGGCACTTCTTGCCTGCCAGATGACACTTGTCCTCGAAACCGGCGGGCAGCCACGTCCCGGTCCGCAGCAGCGGATGATGCGGAAAGTGCTGCAGCGCCGCGGTGACGAAGATCAGCGGCGCCCACGCACTACGGATCTGTAGTTGCTGCATGGTGCCGCTGCGGTCAGGGAACCGGCAGCCGACCAGGTCGGGCGCGGTGAGGTCGACGCTCTCCAGCGCCGACCAGTACACCGAGAACGACCGCTCCGGATTCGCCAGGTGAATCCGCCGGTTCGAGACCATCGCCGACCCCGGCCGCTCGGCCACCCACCGCGGTTGCGCCGCCGCCTCGGCGCGCGACCTCCTGGTCTCGTTGCGCACCGCATTGCCCAGGTGCGCGACAGCGCCGAGCGGCGTCTGCCCGTCGGCGCGTACCCGGCCACGCGACCACCGGCCGTCCCCGACGCCACGCCAGGTGAACCACTGGACCCCGCCGTCGGCCAGGCATGTCTCGCCGGGCTCCAGCCGGACCCGCGTCGCGGTCGACGGTATCTGTGCGACCCGCCCGCTCGCGATCAGCTCGGCCACCCCGCACGTGTACAGCAGGTAGTCGTCGAACCACGTCCATCCGGCCTGCTCGGCCAGGGCCCGATCGATATCGGCCAGCGGGTCGAACACGTCTCTCACCACCCACTCACAACGCGCGGAGTCTCCTCCTGTCCACGGTAGCGGAGGGTGCTGGTGCTACCCGGCGCTCAGGGCGCCCCGGTGACGTAGGCGAGCGCGGTATCGATCGCAGGCTGCCCGCCCGCCATCGCGTACCCGGCCATCGCGCCGATCGCGGCGCCGGCCACGGTCGCGACCGGGACGGTGATGAAGTCGAGAACGAACAGCCCGAGCGGGAATCCGAGAACGAAGCCGATGGCGGCCCCGATCGCCGCTCCCTGGATGATCTGCGGCTGCAGGCGCTGCGTCTCGGCGTAGAACTGCTCCTGGGCGCTGATCTCGCGCACCGGCGCATCGGCCTCGCCGACCGCGGTGAGCGTGAGGCGGGTGCCCGACTCGTCGATCGCGGGGGTGAGCGGCACGGAGTGCTCACCGAGGCGCACGACCATCGGCAGCGCGGCGATCACCGCGCCGGAGGCATCGGTGACCGTGACGACCTTCGCGTCGTGCACGAGCTGGAACTGTCCCGCGTCGAGCGTCGTCACCGCGGCACGCCGATCCTCGGACACGCCGACCTGGTAGTTCACGCCCCTGTCGACACTGCGCAGGGTGGGCAGCGGCGTGCTGCCGGGCTGGGTGCCGACGGGTCCGGGCTCGGCGGCGCCTGCGCCCGTGCCGGCCAAGGTAACTCCCACTGCCAGCAAAGCCGCGCCAACCACAGTGCCGAACTTCATCCCGCAAGCCTCCCGCTGAAATCACCCGGGACCGATTCGTCCCGTTCATCGCGGCAAACCTAACCGCTGGAACAGTTTTCGGGAAGTTGTCGCGAGGCCGCTCGGCCCTGGCGTCGCGAGGATCACAAGGGCGCGGTCGACCCCTCGGTCCGATCGCCGAGGCGGTTCCGCGCGGTCAGCGGGTTGTGGCGGGCCGGTCTGCCCCGATCGGTGGGCGGCGAGCGAAATCCGGTGCGTGTTCTGGGCGTAGGCCGATCCCGCCGAGGTAGGCGACGAGTCCGGCGAGGATCGGCACGGCGTCGACCGCCCGCAGCGGCAGCGGGGCGGTGCGCAGTTCACCGCGGAGCGCGGGCGCGATGAGCATGTCGTGCTCGCCGCGCTGGGAGCGCTGGGTGAAGCTGGCGGGCAGCATCCGCCTGCGCTGCACTTTCTCCAGGTCGGCGGTCCGCACCGTGCCGTCGAGCAGCGGCTTGGCGAGGATGCGCGCGGCCGCGACGGCATCCTGCACGGCGAGATTGACGCCGACACCGCCGACCGGCGACATCGTGTGCGCGGCATCGCCGATGCACAGCAGGCCGGGCACGTACCAGCGGTCGAGCATGCCGACGGTCACCTCGAGCAGCTTGACGTCGTCCCAGGACCGGATCGCCGCGGTCGCCTCGGCGGGCCAGCCGAACAGTTCGCCGACCCGATCGCGCAGCCACCGCACGTCGTTGGCGGCCCGCAGCGTTGCGTCGCAACCCTTCTCGATGATGTAGCCGGTCTGGTAGTAGTCGCCCCGATCGATCGCCACCGCCGAGTTCCCGCTGGTGAAGCGGGCCTGCACGGCGCCGCCCTCGGTGTCGTCAGCGGCCTTTGGGATGCGGAAGAACCACATGTCCATCGGCACCTCCTCCCGCTGCTGGCGCAGGCCTGCGGCCTCGCGGGACACGGAATCACGTCCGTCGCAGGCGATCACGAGATCGGCGCGCAGTTCGTGCTCGGCGCCGTCGGCATCGCGGTAGCGCACGCCGGTGACCGTGTCGGACTCGTGGAGCAGCCCGGTGACGGTCGATCGCATCCGCAGGGTGAACGTCGGTTCCACGGCGGCGGCGCTCACCAGCAGATCGAGGAAGTCCCACTGCGGCACCATCGCGATGTGGCGGTACCGGCCCGGGATCCGGGTGAGATCGGCGGCGACGACCATGCGATCGCCCGCGTACATGCACATCCTGGTCAGCGCGGACTGCGGCAGCCGGGCGAAGTCGTCGCCGAGTCCGAGTTCGTCGAGCAGTCGCACGGTCGACGGGTGGACCGTGTCACCGCGGAAATCGCGCAGGAAGTCGGGATGCTTCTCCAGCACGGTGACCTGCACGCCCGCCCTGGCCAGCAGCAGGCCCGCCATCGTTCCAGCCGGTCCGCCGCCGACGATGCAGCACGTGGTCTTGTCCATGAGATCCCCCTCGAACGCCGTTGTCTACGACAAAGCGTAGTAGTGAATCCTGGAGTGAGTCCAGGGTTTTCGGAAATCTCCGGCGACCCTTGACGCCCGCCGCGGCGCGCGCAATACTGAACTAGATGGTTCAGTATGACTTCCTGGATGCCTCGTTCGGGGCGCTCGCGGACCCCACCCGGCGGGGGATACTCGAGCACCTCGGTCGTGGGCCCGCGAGTATCAGCGAGTTGGCCGAGCGGTTCGAGATGACCCTGACCGGCATCAAGAAGCACATCGGGTTGCTCGAGGACGCGGGCATGGTGGTCACCGAGAAGCGTGGGCGGGTCCGGTACTGCCGGATCGGCGAGCACGTCTTCGATCGGGAGGTGGCCTGGATGCAGGGTTATCGGCAGATGCTCGAAGCCCGGATGGACCGTCTCGGTGAATTCCTGCAACGATCGGAGACAGAGCAATGAGCACCACCACCAACGACGCGGTCATCACCTCGACATCGGACCGCGAAGTCCACATCGAACGCGATTTCGACGCACCGCTGGACCGGGTGTGGAACGCCTACAGCCGGATCGAGCAGCTCTCGCGCTGGTGGGGCCGCGGTCACGAGCTCGACATCGAGCGCTGGGAGTTCCGCAGGGGCGGGCACTGGCGTTTCGTCGAGCACGAGGGCGAGGAGTCCTACGGTTTCGAGGGCCGCTTCCGGGAGATCACCCCGAAGGAGAAGATCGTGCAGTCCTTCGAGTGGGACGGCATGCCCGCGCACATCTCGATCGACTCGACGACCTTCGTCGACCTGGGCAACGGCCGCACCCGCGTGGTCACCGACAGCATCTTCCACACCGCCGACGAATGCGCGGGCATGCTCGCCTCCGGGATGGAAGTCGGCCTCAACGACAGCTACCGCGCCCTCGACGCGCTGCTGGCCGAAGCTCGCTGAGCACCGATCCGGCGCCGCGGGGAAGGCGGTGCCGGATCAGCGGTGGGTGCAGCCGGTGGCTCGCTTGCGTGGCTTCAAGCGCAGCGGCGGCAGCGGCGGCGCGGGAATCCGTTCCGCCGGGCCGTGCCCGGAGACCTCGCCGAAACGGCTGGTGTCGTGGGCTTCCCAGGCCTCGCGGGCCGCGATGATCTCGTCGTGGCTGCGGCCGACGAAGTTCCACCACATCACCAGTTCCTCGGCGAACGGCTCGCCGCCGATCAGCGCGAAGTGCGCACCGGCGGCGGCCGAGAGACGCAGGTCGGCGCGATCGGTGCCCAGGTACAGCAGCGGGCCCGGGGTGAGTTCGGTCCCGTCGACCTCGACGCTGCCCTCGATCACCAGTACCGCGTGCTCGAAGGCGCGTTCGAGCGGCAGGTGCACCTCGGCACCGGGATCGAGCACGATGTCGGCCCCCACGATCGGGGTGTAGGCCTTCGCCGGTGAGGTGACCCCGCCCAGCGAGCCGATCAGGACGGTGGCCCGCAGCCCCGGCTCCTCGTACACGGGCAGTTCGCGATGCTGCTCGAAGTGCGGTTCGACACCGGTCGCGGTGCCGGGCAGGGCGATCCACAGTTGCAGGCCGTTGCCCGCGTGCGCGCCGGGAACGCCGAACTCCGAATGCGCGATGCCGCGACCCGAGGTCATCAGGTTCAGCTGACCCGGTTCGATCTCGACATCGGAGCCCACCGAATCGCGATGCCGGATCCGGCCGTCGAACGGCCAGGTCACCGTCTGCAACCCGATATGCGGGTGGGGCAGGATATCGGGGGAGGCCCCGGTCCGCGTGACGGTCGGCGAGCCGAACCGGTCGAGAAAACACCACGCGCCGACGGTCGGCAGATCACGTTGCGGCAGTGTGCGTTCCACGTACACGCCGCGGACGCCGCCGAGCGGTACCTCCCTGGCGGGGTACAACTCGGTGATCGGTCCCGGACTCGGCGACGGCTCACACAGCGCCTCGGCGGGATCGGCCTCCAGGTCACTCACTTCGCGATGCCTTTGCCGACCACATGCGCGTCGTACTCGGGGTGCTTGTCCAGCCAGCCGCGGATGAACGGGCAGTGCGCGGTGATGGTGCGACCGCGCGCGATCACGTCCTCGACGGCCTGGCGGGCGAGCACGCTGCCCAGGCCCTTGCCCGCGAAGGCGCCGTCGATCTCGGTGTGGATGAAATCGGTGTCGTTGTCGCGCTCGACGTACTCGGCGAAGCCGGCCAGTTCGCCGTCGTAGAACACGTCGTAGCGGTTCTTGTCCGCGTTGCGCGCGACCCGGCGCTGCGGCTCGGTCGAGGCGGGCTGGGCGGGGGTGGTCTCGGGCATCTTCTTGCGCTCCTTCCGCACCGGAACAGGGTGCGCGCTCAGGATCGATACGCGGTTGAACGCACCGATCGCGACGGCGATCCAGACGATCACCGAGATCTGTTCATCGGACCAATGCTCGCGCGCGATCTCGTATTCCCGATCGGTGCGCTCCTCGTCGGGCAGGGTGGTGACCGCCTCGGCCAGCCCGAGCGCGGCCCGGTCGGCCGCGCAATAGGTGCCGCCGCGCCGCCACGCGGGCAGCACCGCGATCTCCTGCGCGGACAATCCGGCGCCCAGGCCCGCGTGTTCGTGTACGTCGAGGCAGTACGGGCAGCCGTTGATCTGGGAGACCCGCAGATTGATCAGCTCGATCAGCCTGCGCTCGATGCCCGCGGCCGCGGCGGCGGCACGGATCTCGGCGGCGGTCGCGCTGAGTGCTTTGAAGATCGCAGGGTGCTGCTTGTCGATCCACACGCGTTGGGGGCGTTCGGTCACCCTCGCGATGCTAGCTCCGCGCGCCGCGGCCTGTCGGACCG
>NZ_JBHXAY010000056.1:0-43980 GCF_042728775.1 Nocardia sp. NPDC060259 | reverse complement strand
GTTACCCTGGTTACCGTTCCCGCTTCCCGGGTTCGAGTTCCCGTTGTTCCCCTGATTCCCGCCCCCGTTACCCTGGTTACCGTTCCCGCTTCCCGGGTTCGAGTTCCCGTTGTTCCCCTGATTCCCGCCCCCGTTGCCCTGGTTACCATTTCCGTTACCCGGGTTCGGGTTGCCGTGGTTGCCCTGATTCCCGCCCCCGTTGCCCTGGTTACCGTTCCCGCTTCCCGGGTTCGAGTTCCCGTTGTTCCCCTGATTCCCGCCCCCATTTCCATTGCCACCCCCATTGCCATTGCCGCCCGGTCCAGCCGCCAGCTGGACGCCGCCGTTTCCTCCGACTCCCTGCGCCCCGGAGATCCCATTCCCGCCGGGCCAATCCCCAGCTTCGCCGATCATGCTCGCCCCCAGGCGTGTGGTGAGTCCCGGTTCGGCGGCCGCGACACCGCTGTCGCCGAGCAGGCCGAGGCATCCCGCGGCCCCCGCTGTGAGAATTCGTCTCGTCAGACCTGCCGTCCCGCGCACGTTGCCCCCTCATCGAGATATCGGATCACACGATTGCGGATCGGATCCGGTAGACCGCACGTTACGCACCGTGGTCGTCGCCCACGCAGCGTCAGGGGCGACGGACCTGGGCATACCAGTCGAGGAGGGCCGGGTGATCGACCGCGGAGGTGTCGAGGACCTGGGATGGGGTAGCGCCCTGCAGGATTCGCTTGATGGGAACCTCCAGCTTCTTTCCGGTCCTGGTGCGGGGCACGCCGGGTGCGGCGATGATCTCGTCGGGGACGTGGCGAGGCGACACTTCGGTGCGGATGGTGACGATGATGCGGGATTTCATGTCGTCGGTGAGAGTGGTGCCGGTGGGCAGGACCACGAACAGTGGCATCCAGTAGCCGCCGTCCGGCTGTTCGGCGCCGATGACGAGCGAGTCGACGATGTCGGGGAGTCGGTCGACAGCCTGGTAGATGTCGGCGCTGCCCATGCGGATGCCGTGCCGGTTCAGGGTGGAATCGGAGCGGCCGTGGACGATGACGCTGTGCTGGTCGGTGACCGTGATCCAGTCTCCGTGGCGCCAGACACCGGGGTAATCCTCGAAATAGGCGGCGCGGTAGCGGGATCCGTCGGGGTCGTTCCAGAAATGGATCGGCATGGACGGCATGGGTTTCGTGACGACGAGTTCACCGACTGCGCCGTGGACGGGCCTGCCCTGGTCGTCCCAGGCTTCCAGGGCGACGCCGAGGTACGGCGCGGACAACTCGCCCGGCCGCACGGGGACGGTGGGCGCACCGCCGGCGAAGGCCGAGACGACGTCGGTGCCGCCGCTGATCGAGGCGACCGGGATGTGGGCGCCGACGTTGTCGCGCAACCAGATCGACGAGCTGGCGGGCAGCGCGGAACCGGTGATGCCGATCAGGCGCAGCGCGGACAGATCGTGGTCGCGCCGCGGGACCGCGTCGGCCTTCGCACACGCCAGGACATAGCCGGGGCTGGCGCCGAGCACCGTGACGCGCAGGCGGGCGGCCATGTCCCACAGGGCATCCGGCTTCGGGGCCGTCGGGCTGCCCGGATAGCAGACGATGGTCGCGCCGGCCAGCAGTCCGGCGACCTGGAAGTTCCACATCATCCAGCTCGGGCTGGTGTACCAGAAGAAGGTGTCGTCGGGTCCGATATCGGACTGCAGTGCCATCGCCTTGAGATGTTCGAGCAGCACGCCGCCATGGCCGTGCACGATGCCCTTGGGGAGACCGGTCGTCCCCGAGGAGTACAGGACCCACAGCGGGTGATCGAACGCCACCTGCTCGGTGCGCCACCGCGTTCCGTCGTCGGCACTCACCTTGTCCCAGTCGAGCGCGCCGTCGACCACGCCACCCAACCGCGACACCAGCACCGTCGCCCGCAGCCCCGGCAGACCGTCGCGCAGTGCCTCGACCTCGGCGACCCTGTGGTGTTCCTTGCCGCCGAACCGGTAGCCGTCGGTGGTTACCAGCACGGCGGGTTCCAGCTGACCGAGCCGATCCATGGCAGCCTTTGCCGTGTAGTCCTGCCCGCAGGCACTCCACACTGCCCCGAGGCCGGCGGTCGCCAGGAACGCGATCACCGCCTCGGGGATGTTGGGCAGGTAGCCGACTACCCGATCGCCGGGCCGGATACCTAGTTCCCGCAGGGTCCGCGCGAATCCGGCTGCTCTGCCCAGCATTTCGTCCCACGACCACTCCGTGACCGTGCCGCCCTCGTCGACCGAGATGATCGCGGGCCGATCAGTCCGTGCCTGCCGGATAACCTGGTCGACGTAGTTCAGCCGCGCACCCGGAAACCACTGTGCCCCAGGCATGTCCGCGTTGGCGAGCACGACGGCAGACCGCTCCCCCAGGGAGAAGTAGTCCCACAGCGCACCCCAGAACCCGGCCAGGTCGTCGACCGACCACTGCCACAGCGCCTGGTAGTCCGGGAGCGCGACCGGGTGCCGCGACTCCACGAACCGTGCGAAATCGGTGATCCGCGCCTGGGCGATGTCCTGCTCGGTCGGCACCCACTGCGGCGCCACGGTCACGCTCGTCATCGCGCGCTCCACCCCCCGTCCATGACGTAGGAGGAGCCGGTGACCATCCCCGCGTCGTCGGACGCCAGCCAGGTGACCAGTCGCGCGACCTCCTCCGGTTCGATCAGCCGTTTGATCACGCTCTCGGTGAGCAGCACCTTCTCCACCACTTCCTGTTCGGGGATGCCGTGTGCGACGGCCTGCTCGGCGATCTGCTTGTCCACCAACGGTGTTCGCACGTAGCCGGGGTTCACGCAGTTGCTGGTGACGCCGTGCGGGCCGCCCTCGAGCGCCGTCACCTTCGACAGCCCTTCCAGTGCGTGCTTGGCGGTCACGTACGCCACCTTGAACGGGGACGCGCGCAGCCCGTGGACCGACGAGATATTGATGATGCGCCCGAATCCTTGCTCGTACATGTGCGGCAGCGCCGCGCGGATGAGCAGGAACGGCGCCTCCACCATCAGCGTCTGGATGAGCCGGAACCGCTCGGGCGGGAAGTCCTCGATCGAGCTGACAGTCTGTACGCCTGCGTTGTTCACCAGGATGTCGACCGACAGGCTCAGCTCCGCCAGCGCGCCGACGTCGAGAAGATCCACCGCCCAGGCACTTCCGCCGATCTCGGTGGCCACGGTCTTCGCGCCGACCTCGTCGATATCGGCGACGGTGACCGCCGCCCCGCGCGCGGCCAGCTCGTGCGCGCAGGCCGCCCCGATCCCGCCCGCCGCACCGGTGACCAGCGCCTTGCGTCCGATGAGGTCGGTCATGCCGACACGACCTTGACCGGTGTGGTCGCGGCATCGGCGGCGTCGAGGGATTCGAGGTCGATGCCCTTGGTCTCCTTGGCGCACAGCACCGCGATCACCGTGACGACCGACGCCGCCGCCAGATACACCGCGATCGGGACCGAGGAACCGTAGGAGTCGAGCAGCTTGACCGCGATGATCGGCGCGAGCGAACCCGCCACGATCGAGGTGACCTGATAGCCCAGCGACACACCGGAATACCGCATCCGGGTCGGGAACATCTCCGCCATGATCGCGGGCTGACCCGCGTACATCAGGCCGTGGAAGACCAGGCCGATGATGATCGCCGACAGGATCAGCGCGCTGTTGGCGGTGTCCATCAACGGGAAGGCGAAGAAGCCCCAGGTCGCGGCGGCCACCGCACCGACCAGGTAGACGGGGCGGCGGCCGACGCGGTCACCGAGACGACCCGCCAGTGGGATGACCGCCATGTGCACGGCGTGCGCGGCCAGCAGCCACCACAGGATCGTCGTGGTGTCGGCGTGCACGTGCACCTTCAGATAGGTGATCGAGAACGTGACGACCAGGTAGTACATGATGTTCTCGCCGAAACGCAGTCCCATCGCGGTGAAGACGCCACGCGGGTAGCGGCGCAGCACCTCGAACACGCTGAACGACGTCGCCTCGACCTGTTCCCTGTGCCGCTGCGCCTCGACGAAGATCGGGGCGTCGGTCACCTTGGTGCGCACGTAGTAGCCGACCAGTACGACCACCGCCGACAGCCAGAACGCGACCCGCCAGCCCCAGCTCAGGAACGCGGCCTCGGACAGCGTCGAGGTCAGCACGAGCAGCACGACGGTGGCGAGCAGATTGCCCGCGGGCACACCCGCCTGCGGCCAGCTCGCCCAGAACGCGCGGCTGCGGCTGGGACTGTGCTCGGCGACCAGCAGGACCGCACCACCCCATTCGCCGCCGATCGCGAAGCCCTGGATGAACCGCAGCGTCACCAGCATGGCCGGCGCCCAATAGCCGATCTGGGTGAAGGTGGGCAGACAGCCCATCAGGAAGGTCGCGGCGCCGACCAGGACGAGACTCAGTTGCAGCAGCTGCTTGCGGCCGTAGCGGTCGCCGAAGTAGCCGAAGACGATGCCGCCGAGCGGGCGGGCCGCGAAGCCGACGGCGTAGGTGACGAAGGCCGCGAGGATGGCATCGAGATCGCTGGTGCCCTTGGCGAAGAACACCTTGCTGAAGACGAGGGTGGCGGCGGTGCCGTAGAGGAAGAATTCGTACCATTCGACGACGGTGCCTGCCATCGAGGCGGCCACCACCCGGCGCAGACCGCTGGGTGCCCCGCCCGGATCGTCGCCGGCCTGCTTGGTCGCGTTGCTGACGCTCATCACTACTCCTTGGTGATCACGACCACACCACCGCATGAATGTGACATGGCCCACTAGCACTGGGGAGAGTATTCGTGCAGATCGGATTCGGTCGCAATGGCCAAGTTCGCACCGCGCATCTGCAAGGATGCAGAAATGAGCGCGACCTCGCCTGATCCGGGTCGGCGTCCCAGCGCCGACGACCTGCTGGTTCTCCTGGCCGTCGGCCGGTCGGGGCGGTATGTCGCCGCCGCGGAGGAACTCGGAATCAACCACACGACGATCTCGCGGCGGATCGCCGCACTCGAGCGGGCGGTCGGCGGACGGGTGCTGACCAAGGCCACCAGCGGCTGGGAACTGACGGACCTGGGGCGGGCGGCGCTGTCGGCGGCCGAGACGATCGAGGCCGCGGTGCGTTCGCTCGGTACGACCGGTGGCGAGCGGGAACTCGAAGGGGTGGTTCGGCTTTCGGCCACCGACGGCTTCAGCGCGTATCTGGCGGCCCCGGCCGCCGCGCGCGTGCAGCGCGAGCATCCGCGAGTGGCGGTGGAGATCATCGCGACGACACGGCGCGCGTCCACCCAGCGCAGTGGGCTCGATATCGAGGTGGTGGTCGGCCAGCCCCAGGTCCATCGGGCCGAGGCGATCAGGCTGGGTGACTACAGCTTGGGCCTCTACGCCGCGCGCGACTACCTCGCCGACCGCGGCACACCGGAGACGATCGAGGACCTGCGCCGCTACCCGCTCGTCTACTTCATCGAATCGATCCTGCAGGTCGACGATCTCGACCTGGCCACCAGCTTCGCACCCGCCATGCGCCAATCCGTCTCCTCGACCAATGTTTTCGTCCACGTCGAGGCCACCAGGGCCGCGGCGGGGATCGGACTGCTGCCCTGCTTCATGGCCGACCGCCACGACGATCTGGTGCGCGTGCTCGGCGAGCAGGTGCGAGTGCGGCTCACCTACTGGCTCGTCACACGCGCGGAGACACTGCGCCGCCCCGAGGTCGCCGCGGTCGTCGATGCCCTGCGCGCCACGGTCGACGAGCGGCGCGCGGAACTATTCGGGGATCAGCGTGGGTCGGGGCAGCGGCCCGCGTAGTGGCTCAGGCCCAGGCCGTTGCTGCTCTTGCTGCGGCCGACCGGACCGTTCTTGGCCGAGCGCAACCAGGTGCCCGCGGTGTCGAGGACCGGCATCTTCTCGCTGAAGGCGCGACTGTAGCGCGTGGTGCCGTCGACGGTCAGAACGCCGTCACGGACATCGATGTGGGCGACGGTGGCCCAGAAGGAGTTCTTGCCGTTGCCGATGACGACGGTGATCTGGTCGGCGTCGGGGCCCGGGAAACCGTCCGGGCCGGGGCGGCCGTAGCGGACTCGGACGCGGGGCCGCCCGAAGGCGTCGATGGCGCCCGCGCCGTTGTCGACGGACTGGTAGACGTTGAGCAGCAGATCGCCGTTCTCGGTGGGGCGCACGACAACCTGCTCGGTCGCGGGGAGGTTGTGCGCGCCGGGACCGCGGCTGTCGCCCTGGTGGTGAATGAACGGCCAGGCGGCGAGGTCGCCCTGGTGGCCCTTCTCACCGCTGATCACCACGTAGTCGCCGGTGATCTCGTTGCGGCAGAAGAAGTACACGTCGAGGTCGCCCTTGCCGAACTTCGTCACGCGCCCGGCCGGGTCGTACTGCGCGCCGCGCCCGTCCCATTCGAGACCGACGGTGAGTACGTAGCCGGGGTCGCCCTTGCGCAGGTCGATGCTGGCGCGTTTGTCGGGCGAGTCCTTGGTGAGAACCACGTCGACCTTGCGCAGATCGACCGCGGGCGCGACCGGAACAGGTTGCGGCACACCAGCAGGCGGCACGCTCGGCTCCTCGTCGACGGCGATCCCGTGCTCGGTCGCGAACGCCGCGAGCCCGGCGCTGTATCCCTGCCCGATCGCGTCGAGCCGCCATCCGCTCCCGCGACGATACAACGCGACGGCCTGCAGCACGGTCTCCGAATCCAGTCCGGATGGTACGAAACTCAGCGTCTGCGCGGTGCCCGTGACCGACACTCGCAACCCGGTGACCTCCCCGAACCGCATGCCCTGCGCTTCGGTGCTGCCGGCGATCACCACCCGATGGATGTCGGCGGGCACTCCCGAAAGATCCACCGACACCACGGCATCGGACTCCAACCGCACACCCGGCGCCGCCGGATTGTTGAAGAACACGAAATCGGCGTCGGAACGCACCCGGCCATCGGCCGTCACCAGCACCGCCGACACATCCACCGCTCCGGCCGGGCCGTCGAGGTCGATGCGCACCGTGTACCGGCCCTCGACCAGATCGGTCTTGGACCCCTTGGCCACCTCGGCCACCGTTGCGCTCTCCGTCATGACGCCGCCCTCCACCGGTCGATTGCCGCGCCGAGCAACCGCTACCAGCGCGATCAGGCCAACGGTACTCCCGCGGAGCGGGATCGGCCCTGCGTCCGCACCAGTGAGCTCGGGGCTCGTTGGCTTCGATCACAGCAATCGCGGGGAACAGTGGCGGTGCGCAGCCGTCTGTCGTTCACTGGTCTGCATGGACGTCCGTGAACTGATCGACCACAAGCTGGGTCGCCGGGTCTCGGTGGTGGTGCCCGCACTCGACGACGAGGACACCGTCGCCGGGGTGATCGCCGCCGCGCGGCCCTGGCTCGGCGGGCTGGTCGACGAACTACTTGTCCTCGACGCCGGCTCGGCCGATCGCACCATCGCACGGGCACGGGCGGCGGGCGCCACGGTCTACACCCGGGAGGAGGCGCTGCCCGCCGTGGTCCCGAGGCCGGGGAAAGGCGAGGTGCTGTGGCGCTCGCTCGCGGTGTGCACGGGTGATCTGATCG
Source organism: Nocardia sp. NPDC060259 (assembly GCF_042728775.1). NCBI lineage: Bacteria > Bacillati > Actinomycetota > Actinomycetes > Mycobacteriales > Nocardiaceae > Nocardia > Nocardia sp. NPDC060259. The sequence goes on along the minus strand of NZ_JBHXAY010000056.1, from coordinate 36,465 downwards.
TCTTCCTCGACGCCGATCTCGTCGAGCCGAATCCGTCGTTCGTGCCCTCCCTGCTCGCGCCGCTGCTCGATGATCCCGGTCTGGCGCTGGTGAAGGGGTACTACCGGCGGCCGCTGGCGAGCGCGACGGGCGTCGACGCCGACGGCGGCGGACGGGTGACGCAGCTGGTTGCCCGCCCGCTGCTCACCGCCCTCGCCCCAGCCCTGGCCGAGATCGTGCAGCCGCTCGGCGGCGAATATGCCGCCACCCGAACGTTTCTCGGTGACATCTCCGTCGCCAGCGGATACGGCGCGGAGATCGGGATCCTCATCGACTGCTGGCAGCGGCACGGACTCTCGGCGATCGCCCAGGTCGACCTCGGCACCCGGGTGCACCGCAGCAGGCCGACCCACGAACTCGCGGTGATGAGCAGACAGGTCGTGGCGACCCTGCTCGACCGGCTCGGCATCCGCGACTCCGGGATCGGGCTCGTGCAGTTCCAGCCGGGTGAAACCGGCTGGCAGCGAACACCGTCCGAGGTCAGCCTCACCGACCGCCCACCGATGACACAGCTGATCGCGGCCCAGCGCGCGAGCACCTGACCTACCCAAGATCACGAGCTCGCCCGCCGATACGGCGAACGCCGGCCCGGCCCTGTCGGACCGAACCGGCGTTCATAGTGCGTGAATTACACGGCGACCAAACCGAAGTCGAGCTTCACCAGCTGGTCGGCGCAGTCGAAGTAGCGGTCGTCGTGGGTGATCACGATGATCGTCTTGCCGCGCCGCTTCAGGTCGGTGAGGATCTCACGGTAGAAGACCTCGCGGAAGCGGGGCTCCTGGTCGGCGGCCCATTCGTCGAAGACGTAGATCTGGCGGTCCTCGAGCAAGGCGGTGAGCAGGGCAAGGCGCTTACGCTGCCCCTGCGACAGGTCGACGGTCGACAGCCGCCCGTCCTGCACGGTCACCTTGTGCGCGATCTGCAACTCCTCCAGATAGCGCTGCACTTCACCATCGATACCGGGACGGTCGAAGCCCAGGTAGTCCTCGAACAGATGGAAATCGGTGAACACCGCCGACGAATTCTGCCGGTACCACTCGATGTTGTCGTGGTCGATCCTCTCCCCGTTGAGCGACAACGACCCCGAGCGTGGCACGTACAGACCGGTGATGAGCTTGGCCAGCGTCGACTTGCCGCTGCCGTTGCCGCCCACGATGAACGTGATCTGCCCCGGTTCGAAGACCAGGTCGATCGGACCGAGCCGGAAGCCCGCGTCCTCGGACTCGTCGCGACCAGGCGGTGGCGCGAGCGGCCGAACATCGTTGCCGCCGTGGTCGACCCAGGCCTTGCCGTTCACATCCGGCTGACCGGCGGCCGGATGCGCACCGGGATGCGCCGGATGCGGCCCCCCGGGACCGGGGTGGCCGTTACCTGCCCGCGGCGGCATCCCGGGACGCGGCGGATGCCCACCACGCTCGGGCGGCCCGTCCGGGTGCGAACCGGGCGGCGGCGGAACCGGCGACGGAGCCTCGGAGCGGTACACGTAGCTGACATTGGTCAGTTCCAGCTTGGCCTCCCCTGCCGCTGGACGCTCGGTGTACGGCAGGAGCTCCTCGTCGTGCAGGGTCTCCATCGACAGATTCATCGCCCGGATCTTGGCCAGCGCCACATCACCACGCAGCAGATCGGGGATGCGGTGCATGAAGTTCTGCATCGGCATCGCCAGGAACGTGGTGACCAGCACGTAGCCGACCATCGTGTCCCGCGGCAGATCCAGCGCCGCCGCGACGACGAACAGGATCAGCGCCATCGTCGCCAGCTGCAGCGCCTGACCGAAGCCCTGCGCGTAGGAGAACTTCGAGCCCGCGTCGGTGTTCTGATCGCGCAGCGTGCCCGCCGAACCGAGCAGATGCCGGTCCATGAAGTCCCGGCGGCGGCCACGGTGCAGCTTCAGTTCCTTGATGCCGAGGGTGACGGCCTGGAACGAACGCAACAGCGCGTCCTCGTTCTCGCGAGCCTCGCGGTAGATCCCGCGCACCCGCTTGAGCACCAGTTCGACACACGCGATACCGACCAGCGTGCCCGCCACCGTCACCGCGAAGATCGGACCCGACACGATGAACAGGAACACGAAGCAGCCGATGATGGTCGCCACGTCGACGCAGATCGACGGGATGGCGGTCACCGCCTGCGACAGCGAACGCACGTCCTCGGTGAGCGTCGCCATCAGGCGGTGCATACCGAGCCGTTCCAGGTGTTCCAGCGGCGCGGAGACGATGCCGGAACTCAGGTCGCTGCGCAGCCGGTAGATCGCGTCCTGCGACAACCGGATCAACAGCACCTGCGAGGCGACACCACTGACCAGGATCACCAGGCCGGTCAGCCCGAACCGCAGCAACAGCTGATCAGGCTGCGGCTTCGGCGAGACGACCGCGTTGATCAGCGTCACCAGATAGGTGTTGGCCACACCGCAGATCAGGCCCGCGACCACCACGGCAGCGATCCTGGCCGGCGAGAGCGCGGCGAGAAATCGGAGTAGATGCATGACGTGTGCTCTCAGCTGCGGATGACATCGAACACGATGCCCTCGAGGGTGACACCGGGCGCGAACGAGAACGCCACCCCGGTGGAAATCGGTGCCGCCGACTGCGCGTCGCGGATCATCCGCTCCAGCACGAAGATCAGCGAGACACTCAGCATGTTGCCGTGCTCGGCGAGTACGTCCCAGCTCGGCGCCGCCGCCTCGGCCGGGATGCCCAGCGAGTGGGCCGACTCCTCGATGATGCGGGGACCACCGGGGTGGATCGCCCACAGATCGATATCGCTCTTGTCCAGCCCGTTGCGCGCGAGCACCTCGGTCACCACCGGATCCACCCCGCGGTAGATGTAGTCGGGCAGGCTCGTCGCCAGCTCGCAGGTGATGCCCGCGTCCTTGATGCCGAGCACGATGCCGTCCTCCGCGTCGTCGAACAGGTGGCTGAAGCTGTCGCGGATCACGATGCTGCCCGGCGCCAGCGGCTGGTGCACCTGGTTGGCGCCGATCACCACCGCGCCGCAGCCGTCACCGAAGAGGCTGTGGGTGATGACGTCGTTGACGTCGTCGTCGAACACGGCGTTCACCGAGCTCAATTCGATGCACAGCACCATCGCCTTCTTGTCCGGGTTCGCCCGGACGTAGTCGGTGGCGGCCCTGATGCCGTTCATCGCGGCCGCGCAACCCATGAAGTTGATGACCATGCGGCCGACCTTGGGCGACAGGCCGAGCTGCTTGACGACCGCGACGTCGACGCCGGGGGCGATGAAGCCGGTGCTGGTCACGAAGATCAGCTGGCCGATGTCCTCGGCGGGGTTGTCCAGTCCGGCGACGGCGCGGCGGGCGACGTCGACGGCCAGCGGCGCCGCGTACTCGAAGAACAGGTTCATCCGCTCCCTGATGGTGCCGGGGCGGCGGCTGAACTCGAGGAACTCCGGGTCGAGCGGGTCGATCGCCAGATGGCGGGTGTCGATCCTGGTCTTCTGGTAGATCCGCGGAATGCGCTGGCGCTGAGCCGGATCGGAGAACAGTTCGGCGACCCGGCCCGCGTTGACGGCCTGGTCGACCACGCGCTGGGGGGAACCGGTGGCGACCGCTTCGATCACACCGACGGTGGTCGGCGGGGCGGGCGGTAGCAGGTCGTGCCCGCGCTCGACGTCGGCCGTGCGGAGCAGGTCAAAGGAAACAGACACGGGCACAAATCCTTTCGAAACAGATACGAACATGGCAACGGAGTCGGGTCAGACGGTTCCGATGCCGGTGAAGCCCTGCACCGTGTAGGTCACACAGGTCTTCAGCGCTGCGGGTGCGCAGTGTTCGCGCACGAATCCCCACCGGTTCTCCTCGGCGTCACGCGACGGCGCGAGCAGGTAGGTCCGGCACAGCTTGGGGAAACGATCTCCGAAGAAACTCTTCGCGGGCAGCCACTCCACGCCGAACTTCGCGGCCTCCTCGCGCACCACGTCCTCGGTGGCGATATTGGCGAAACCACTGCGCTGGAACGGAAGTACGTGATGCACCCGATGCGAGCTCAGACCGGCCGAGAGGAAGCAGTCGACGTACTTGTTGCCGACCACGGTCAGGTCGTAGGCCTGCTCGAGCTGGTTGACCGCCCAGTCCTCGGTCTCGGTGTGCAGTTCCTCGGTCGGCACCTCGAAGTCGTGGCTGGCCACCACCATGAAGGTGCTGATCCACAGCGTGATCACGAATTGCAGTGCCCAGGCCCAGAAGTCGCCCGCCACGGTGAAGACGACGAACTCGGCCACCAGCAGGAATCGGACGCCGAAGGAGCCGATGAAGTGCGGCAGCGCGCCACCCCAGGTGCCGTACATGTCCTTGATGCCCACCTTGCGGGTGAGCCGGCAGACGTCGAGCAGCCGAATGATCATGCCGGTCAACAGATGTCCGAACTTGTGCACCGTGTGCACCGGCACCCGGTACAGGCGCGGCACCTGCATCATCATCGTGAAGACGTTCTTCTTGATGTCGACTTCACTCTGAGTGTGCGGGTGGTGCAGCAGCGCGTGGCCGTCGGCGGTGACGAAAGACAGTGCGACATAGTTCATGTCGAACGCGTTCACCGCGTACTTGTTGAGGCCCTTCTGCGCCCGGTGGATGGCGTAGTGACCGAAGCCCGCCAGCGAGCTGCGCAGCAGCACCATCGCGATCACGAAGACCGGCAACGGCATCCAGCTGGTGTCCCACAGACGCAGGCCCTGCACCGCGAAGTACAGGAAGATCAGCACCGCGACGACGATGTCGAACGCGCGGTCCATCCGCTTCAGCCGGGCGGCCAGCTCGGGTTCCTTGATCCGGGCCTTGACCTTGTGCAGGAGGTCGTTCTTGTTGTCGAACTTGTACTTCGGGGTGTCGTCCCAGCTGTTGAAGCCTTCCTTGAACAGGAAGTCGGGGGCGTTGTTCTTCGGATGGATGTCTTCGGGAGTGGCATCGCGACCGAGGCTGTAACGCTCGATCATCCGCGCGATTTTTTCCGGATCACGGTGGTAGGAACCGATGATCGAGGTGATGTCACGGTTCTTCGTGCGGCCGATGAAGAATTCACCGCCTGGATGCTTGGAGATCCAGTCACTCAGGTCGTAGGCTCTGCCGTTATAAACCCATACGTTGTTGACGGGAGGCCGACCCCCAGGGCCGGGCGGTGGCGGGAGCTCGCGCTCCTCTTCATCAGGTCGATCATCGATCGTCATTTGTTCTTCCTCCGTGTCGATCGGCGTTCGATGCGTGTTGCCTGCCGACCAGCGTCCCGACACGTATAGTCCTTGTGGCGCCTTGCATCTCGCTGAACATTCTCTTATTGGTTGTGCGTGCGTGCGTTCGGAGCTCGAGTTACCGCAGGCGACACCCAGACGACACACCGGCCCGGGGCTGCGGACGGCACTGCGTGCCAGGTTCCGCGGTCCCCGGACCGGTGTGGGTAGAACCGGTTCGACCGGCTCGGATCAGCCTGCGGGCTTGACGATGTTGACCGGCTTGGCCCAGTTGGACAGGCCGACGATGACCTCGCCCTGATCCCTCTTCACCACGGCGCGAACAAGATTCGGGCCCTCACCGGTGGACGCGGCATCCGACGGCTTGGTCGAGTCGGAGGCAGGCGGGGCGGTGTCCTGGATCCACAGGGTGATCGGCATGGTGCCGGCGTTCTCGCCGACGCGCGGCACGATCGGGTCGATCACGGCGGCGTCGATGGTGCCGGTGATCTTGACGGTGTTGATGCCGTTGATGACCTCACGGCTCTCGGCCTTGGGGTTCTGGACGTTGGCGATCACGTTGGCGATGCCCTTGTCCTTGTCCAGGATGACGCCCGGATCGTAGACCTTCTCGGCCGGGCCCGCGGGCACGTAGCGACCGCCGGTCTGGGTGTACAGAACCTTGTCCACCACAAGGAACTTCGCCTCGGTGAACGCGGACTCCGGCGTGAGCTTGACCTTCGCCTCACCCATCGCGGCGCCGGAACCCTGGGTCTCGTTGGTGACGTCCGCCGAGACGGTTTCCACCGGCAGGTTCGGCAGGTTCTTCACGTCGATGTTCAGGTGCACGGTACGCAGGGTCTGCGTGGTCTTCGCCGACTCCTTCACGAGCTGCGCGCCATCAGGCAGCTGACCGGTCGGCGGCGCCGTCGTGGTGGCGGCGTCATCCGTGCTGCAACCGGTCACGAGGGCCGCGCAGACAGCGGCGACCGCGACGATCGAGGTGATGCCGGAGCGCCGCGAGAAGCGGCTCCGGGGGGTGGGGTTCGGTGTCATGTCGATCAAGTTTCATCCCCTGGAGATGTCGTGTATGGCGTTGGTGAGGCAGCCGAAGCTGCCGGTGCCTGCGACATACTAAGCAGACCATCGGACATCTCGCGCTCCCCCGACGGCGATAGTACCCGAGGTTCGCAGATTGCGGATTGCAAGCGCGTGGTGGAGTTTTCAGCGCTGAAGCGACCCGGGAAATCGGCTGTCACCGCAGGTCAGCCGAGCGCGTGCGAGCGCGCGACATGCTCATCCACCGGTGCCAGCCGCTCTTCGTCGGTCATCGCGAGCAATCTCGACATCGTCTCCGTCGCCGCCGCGTCCACCGGGGTGAAGATCTGCATCCAGGCGCCCTCGACCACCGGCAGCGACATACTCGTCATGTGCATCGCGAGCGTGCCGACGGCCAGGTGCTGGATCACCTTGACCACGTTCACCGGGACCGCGACATCGTTGCGGGCCCACAGATCGGCGAATTCCGCGCTCGCCCCACACAGCTCCTCGACCAGGGCCACCCACTCCGGGTGGTCGAGGTGCTTGACGTAGGCTCCGCGCAGATAGGCGACCATGCGACGCAGGTCGTGCACGTTGTGCCGGTACGGGTTGCAGCACTCCGGGGTCAGGAACACGTGGCGCAGGATGTTCTGCTCGCCATCGGCGCAGCGGGGAAACAACGCGCGATAGGCGTCGTTGTGCGCCAGCACATCGTATTTCGCGCTGAGCAGCACCGCGGGCAGCGGAGAGAGCTGATCGAGGATCACCGGCAGGCCGGGCGGCAACGCCGACTGCACGACCGAACTCGGCACGGACGGCACATCGGCGAGCCGGTAGAGGTGCGCCTTCTCGACCGGGTCGAGGCACAGCGTCCGTGCGACGGCATCGAGCACCTGGACGCTGGCATTGATCGGCCTACCCTGCTCGAGCCAGGTGTACCAGGTGACTCCTATGCCTGAAAGTTGGGCGACTTCCTCGCGCCGCAGACCCGGTGTGCGCCTGCGCGGTCCCGGCGGCAGCCCGACATCCCCTGGCGCGATCTTTGCCCGGCGCGACTTGAGGAACGCGCCGAGCTGCGCCCTGCGCTCGGTGCGCACCGAGCGCATGTCGACCACTTCACTCATCGGTCCATCGTCGCCGAACCTGATCCTGGTATCCAGGTGGTACTGATACCCGTTTCGGCGCCAGCGCTTACGTCGCTCCAGCCACTCGTCGAAGGTCGGCCCCGCGGTGTCCCCCGCACACCGACATCGCATCGCACCGCCCCCAGATGTGAGCCGCACAGTGTGATACCCGGGGTTCAGCGGGGATCCTCCTGTCCGTCAGCCGCGGCGCGCGGTCGGCGCGGGCTCATTCGGAGAACGCCACCACGCTGTCGTCGATCCGGCTGTGCCGCAGCGCCTTCTTGTCGAAGTACCAGTTGTGTTTCAGCCGCCATGGGTCGCGGTCACCGGCGACGGGTAGTTTGCCGGCCGCGCGCTGCAGGTAGCCCGAGGTGAGGTCGAGCAACGGCTTCGGCTCGAGACCCTCCGCCAGCCGCGGGACGACAACCTTCAGGTTGTGCTGGTCCATGTAGTCGAGCAATCGCGTGACGTACTCGCAGACCAGATCCGCCTTCAGAGTCCAGGAAGCATTGGTATAGCCGACGACAAAGGCGAAGTTCGGGACGTCGCTGAGCATCATCGCCTTGTAGGTGAACGTATTGCCCAGTTCGATCTGCTCACCGTCGACGTAGAACTCGGCCTTACCCATCGGGACCACCTCGAGACCGGTGGCGGTCACTACGATGTCGGCCTCGAGCTCGCGGCCCGAAGTGAGCGCGACGCCATTCGTGGTGAACCGGTCGATGAGGTCGGTGACGATGTCGACCTTGTGGCTGTGGATCGCTTTGAACAGGTCGGCTCCGGGCACCACACACAGCCGCTGATCCCACGGATCATACGGTGGGCGCAAGTGTTTGGCGTAGTCGAAACCGTCAGGTAGATGGACCCTCGCCCACCGTTCCAACAAGGCTCTGGCCGTCTTGGGGCTACGGCGACAGAACTCGTAGAAACCGATTGTCACGGCGGCATAGCGTGCGTGGATCACCTTGGCAGCCAGCTTGCCGGGCAGGATCTTGTACAGTACCTGGGCAAATGGGTCCTTTCGAGGCTGGCTCACGATATAGGTGGGCGTCCGCTGCAACATGGTGATATGTGCAGTCTCGCGGGCCATCGATGGGATGAGAGTGACCGCGGTAGCGCCCGAACCGATCACGACCACCCGCTTACCGGTGTAGTCCAGATCCTTCGGCCAGTGTTGTGGATGCACCAGTGTGCCGCGGTAGGCGTCCAGGCCTGGCCAGTCGGGTGTATAGCCATGGTCGTAGTCGTAATAGCCACTCGTGGAGAACAGAAAGTCGCAGGTGAGCGTCGACGTTTCACCGGTATCGACGTGTTCGATCGCCACCGTCCAGCACTTCTCGTCTGTGGACCAGGAGAATCTGGTAGCTCGGTGGTGGTATCGGATCCGCTGATCCACGCCGTACTCCGCTGCCGTCTCACGCAGATAGCGCAGGATGTCGGCGCCGTCCGCGATGGCGTTTTCCCCATCCCACGGCCTGAATCCGAAACTGAGGGTGTACATGTCGGAGTCCGACCTGATACCCGGATATTGGAACAGACTCCAGGTCCCACCCAATTCTCCTCGCTGTTCCAGCACCGCATAGCTCTTCGCTGGAAAGGCCCGGCTGACGTGGACAGCGGCATCTATTCCCGACAGTCCAGCGCCCACGATCAAAACATTCAGGTGGGTGGCCTCGCTCATACGTGCTCCTTGATGCCGTCGCGCAATGCACAGTGTTCACCGGATGCGCGGCGACGGAAGGTTCTCGAAAGGTGCTTTCGAGAACCCGCCGGAGCTCACGCGCACAATTTGAATTGCGTCTATCCTAGCCGTATGAGGCCATGATGTCGGTGACGCCGGTGCGGAGGCGGATGGCTGCGTCCTTGGCGGTAGCCGCGTGTCAACAGCACGCCATTCCGGACCATTTGACGGCCGTGGGTTCGAGGATTCGTCGCAACACCCCTGCGCCACGGAGACGACGGCCTCTGCGAGGCCGGACACGCGTACGCTCGCGCCCGAGAACACGCCCGTCGTGTGCGGCGCAGCGTCTTTGCAGCCCGCGGCCGACATCGCGACGGTCACGGCGGCGACCGATGCGAGCGGCGGTCTCGGACCACAACAAGTCCCACCGCAAGGTCCGTGCCCGCGTCGAACACGTCCGCTGAACATCCTGTGCGTGTTGAACTGGGAACAGGAGCTCGGCATGATCGGCGACCGACTGCGCCGCTTCGCCTCGAGGTTGTCACGCCGACGGTATCGTTGACCTGATCCGACGTCCATCCCAATTCGACAGGGGTTCCGATGATTTCGGCCAGAACTTCGGCTTTCTCCGCTGGCGGCGCCCTTGCGTCGGCCACCCTTCTCGCCCTGACAGCGGCGCCCGCGTCCGCCGCGTCGGGCGGCAAATTCGAGACGATCTACTCGCTGACCAACGGCGCGTGTATCGCCGTGGTCGATTCGTCGGTGCATGGCCCGGGATACCCGGACTCGGCCGCATTCACCGTCAGTACCAACATGATTGGCGTCGGCTCTTGCAGTCTGAAAGTCACCCTGCACTGGAAGAATCTCGCCACCAGTGAAACCGGCATCCGCGTTGTCCATGCCATCGGTCCCGGCGCCTGGGTGAGCGACCCCAAGTCGTCCATCTTCCAGCCGGGTCACGGACAGTTCGTCGCCACTGTCACTGTCGATGCCGTCCACCTCGGCGAGTCCGGACAGGTCGAGTTCTCCGTCTGAGCCGATGCTGCAGCCCAATGCTCTTCACTTTCCATCTCGATCGACACCGCCATCTCAGCGGGCAAACCGAGGCGCACCTGTGTAACCGCGTGCAAGCTGCACGCACGCGGTTACACATCCCAGCCCGCGCGGGAACACCCGCTATCGCATGGGTTCAGCAGGTCGAGGATTCCCGAGCGGTGGCGGTTGCGGCCTAGGGAGCCAACGTCGTACGTAACCCGGGTCGCCGGATTGAGCGGCGGTCGTCATCTCACCGTGCAAGGGGCAGCACGGTCGCGAGGGTGCGCAGATCCGCGAGGTAGTCCTCGTTCAAGACCTGGATCGCGACGTGGCCTGCCCCCGCAGACAAGTGCTCGGCCAACCCCGCAGCGACCCTGTCGGGTTCGCCATGAAGCGCGAGCACGTCGATGAGCCGATCACTGCCCGGAGTCGCCAGGTCCTCCTCGGTGAAGCCGAGCCGGCGCAGATTGCTGACATAGTTCACCAACCCCAGATACATCGGGACCATCTGCCGCGCGACAGCTCGTGCCCGGTCGGGGTCACCGTCGAGGATCACCTTCTGCTCTGCGACAAGAAGTGCGTCCGCACCGACGATCTCGTGGGCGATTCGGGTGTGCTCCGGCGGGGCGAGATAAGGCAGCGCACCGGCGGTCCGGTCGCGTGCCAGTTCCAGCACTCGCGGCCCGAGTGCCGCCAGCGCCCTGCCATCCTTCGGCACCCCCGCCGCGTCGAGTGCGTCCAGATAGCTCACCAGGGCGTCATACGGCTTGATCGCGTCAGCACCATTGGCCTCGCGATGACCGGCTCCGATGCCGAGCAGGAACCGACCCGGAAACCTCTGTTCGATCCGGTGGAAGGACTCCGCCACCTCATCGGCCCGCGCTGTCCAGATGTTGACGATGCTGGTTCCGACGATCAGCGATTCCGTCGATTCCAGCAGCGATTCGGCTACCGACAGATCCGCCGGCGGCGAGCCTCCCAGCCACAGCGCCCCGAATCCCAGCTCTTCGATCTCCCGCGCGGCCTGCGGGGTGAACCCCGTGTACCTGCGCCACACACCGTATTCTCCGACAAGCTTTGTCATGCCGGACGCAACCGTCCACCCGCCCCGTCCTATTCCCATCCCTCCGACAAAGTTCGACCCAATCCGGGCAGCGGTGAGGACGCCGGCGATTCCCGACCACGATGCCGCTGACGACCTCGCGGCACGCTGCGCCCACATCGCCGACACCCATCCAGCACGCGCCGCGTTGGCGATGTGACCGCGCGTCAGCCAGCGGTCTCCCGATAGCCGCTCTTCTGTTTGGCGGCAATCGCTTTCGCTGCCTGCGCGGCCGCCTTGGCCGCGTCGGCGTAACGCTTGGCGCCGACGGTCCCCACGGTGCCCTCCCTACCGTGCCGGGTAGCGACGATGTCGAGGCCCGGATCGGTGACGATCTCCCAGAACTTGGTGCCGTGCGGCCCGGTCGCCTCGAAGTACCGGCGGGTGAGATGGGGGCCGCGCCGCTGGCCGCCGAAGAGCATCATTGTTTCGGGCGCGGCCTGTTCGAGGTGATAGGAGAATTGGCTCAGGAACGAGGTCGCAAAGATCCACGACAACGACCGCTCCCAGCACGCATCGGCCGGATGTTTAGCCGGGTGAGCGAAGACCCGGCCGTCGGAATCGGGTGATACATCGGAGAACACGGTGTCGACCGTGCCGTCGAGGCCCACCACCAGCACGTTCATGGCAGACAGTACGGGGTTCCACTTTTGCTGGCGCTCACCGCGCAACGTGGCTGTGTACTGCTCCCCGAGCTTGCGCATGCGGACTTGTTCCCGCCGTACCTCGGCGGGGCCGAGCAGGCGCAGACCGGTCTCTCCGAAGTGCCATTCGGCGTGGCCGATGCGCTGCCACAGCGTGCGCAGGCTCTCGGGCAGCGGCGCCCCGAGTTCGGCTTCGAGGCCGTCGATATCCTCCGGCGCAGCCGGCGGGCCGATCTCCACCCCGAACCTGTCCAGACCGGTCGAATACGCGGTGAAACCCTGTGCCGCCAGATATTCCGCGATCTCGCCGAGGGCGGCGACATGCCAGGCGGGGTCCTGATTGTCCTCGCGGATGCGGGCGCGGACCCATTCGGCGACGGTCAGTTCTTCACGTACCCGATAACCATCCCAGGTCACCCACTCCAGGCAGGACAGTGTGGCGCCGTCGCGATACAGCTCCAGCTCCCGGCGTTCGTGGGCAGCCTCGGCGGCCGGGTCCACGGCGAACCGGAGCTGGTCGAAGGCCATCAGGCGCTCGGTGGTGGCATCGGGCCCGCCGCGGAAGGTGCGCATGATCGCCGCCCGGCCGGGCAGATACCACGGGTCGGATTCGGTGTACTTCGCCGCCGCGCAGGTGGCTTTCATTCGGGCGAAGGCATTTTCGGCGGCGGCATGGTCGGGGAAGGTGAGACCGACCGTGTCGAAGCGGCCGTTGTTCACGCCCCACCGGTACACGATGCGATCGAGATAGCGCACCAGTTCGACGAATTCGTTGCCTGAACCCGTCCACAGGAGCGAGCGCTCGGATTGCTCGTCCACCTCGCCGATGAAATCCCGCATACCGTCATGGCTGATCGGGCTCGCCCGAAAGGGGGTGTCGACCATGCCGAAACCGTCGAAGGCGTAGACATCTCGCTCCGAATCGAGGAACCACACCTCCCCCGTGGCCCGGTCGGCGAGCAGACGTCGCCGCAGGCTGGTGCCCGCCAGGGCGCCGAGGTCGTCGTCACCGATTCGGGTGAGCGGCCGACCCGCCGCACGCGCCCGCTCGCCCTTGTCGAGCAGGGCGCGCCGCGCCGAATCGGCATCCCCCGACAGCACTTCGGCCAACCGCGTCCGCGGGTCGTCCGCGTCGAGCGGATCGGTCCAGTCCCGCCCACGGGACAGGCTGTCGGGTCCGACCGCCGCAGCGGCAATGGATTCTCTACTCGCGTAGGCGGTTCGGACCAGGTCGAAGTCATCGGCCTCCAGCGCCGCCAGGATGCCGGTGGACAGCGCGTACTTGAACACCCGCTGCTCGGTCTCGTCCGAGGGTGTGGGCCAGCCGCTGATCTCGCGCAGCAATTCCACCTGGGGCCACCGCTGCGCGACGTGATCGGCGAGGGCATTGGCGTAGTGCGCCGCGGCGCGGGCGTCACGCCGATCGCGCAACCGCCGCATGACATCCCGGTGCACCTCGGCCGAGAAGATCTCGCCGAGGGCGTTTCCCATGCGCCAGATGCTGCGTCGTTCGGTGAACAGCCGTTCGATCAGTGCCGCGTGCGCGATGTCGGAATCCAGTTTTCGCACAGCTGAATACAGGTTGGCGACCACATCCTCGAGCTGACCGTCCACCGTCTGCCCATGGCTGAGTACGGGACTGTTCGCCGGGTTGGAGTCGGCATAGCGACGTCCGTAGTCGTCGAGCGCCTCGATGAGGTAGTCCTGTGCACCCGCGTGCCGGAAGCGGTACAGCTGATGGCCCGCCGCATTGCGCGCGGCGATTCCGGGATGCGTCAGTACGGTGTCGATCATGGCGACGGCGGCCCGCACGGCTTGCTCCGGCGACACCCGCCGCAGCACACACCGCTCCTCGCTCGAATCGAACAGCTGCTCCCACAGGGCCTCGACCGTGCTGGTCGGTGCAGGAAGTGCCGCCAGCCGCAGCAGTTCGTCGAAGATCGGCGGGTGATGCGCCACCGGAGCCAGCGCGAGGCAGACGGCCTTCTTCAGGTCGTCGTTGTACATCTCGCCGAGGATGTCGGAGGCATCGGGCTCCACTGTGTGCTCGAGCAGCCGGATGAGCACAGGGACGAGGACGCTGTCCGGGGAGTCCACCCGAAGCCCCTGGACAACGCGGGCGCGAGTCTCGGCGGGCAGCAGTTGGAGACCGGTGGCGGCCAGTGCGGCGCGATCGGGGCGCTCACCGTCCAGAATGATGCCCAGCGCCCACTCGATCACCTCGGCGGGCGATTCGGCGATGTCCGCGCACAGCAGAACACGTTGTGCGACAACCTCGCTCAGCTCGCTGTCGATATCCGCCAGGATCACGGCGGGGTCACCGTCAGCATCGCGCAGCCGCTCCAGGTAGGCCGACGATGCCTCCGCGTGTTCCCAGCGGTGGTCGAGCTCCGCACGGGTCAGCACAGGCTCGGCCGCGCACAGTTCGTGTGACCGCCGCAAGGCGGTCAGGCACGCCCTGCTGTACGGGTCCTTGGCGAGCAGCTCCCGCGCCGCCTCGGCGAGCGCAGCGCCGTCGCGTACCAGCGGCAATGCGGTGGACAGCGCCCACACTCGGGTCGACCACGCGCAGGTGGAGGCGGGCAGCAGACGCACGAGGGTGTCGGCGGCCGGGCTGTGGTCGCGCCCAGCCCGCCGATCCGTGTCGGCGCGCAGCAGTGCCGTACCCGCCGTGACGGGCATGCGGCTCAGGGCGGCCATCACCGCCTCGGTGGTGAGCGTTCCGCTGTTCAGCCCGTGGACGATCCAGCTCGCCCGGCTGAGCGGCTCGTGCTCCGGGGCCATCTCCAGGCTCGTCAGCGCGGCCCTCGCCAGCGCCTCGTCATCGGAAGCGACGTACTGCTGTAGGAGCGAGCGGCGGATGCGGAAATCCGGCACGGACGGCACATCGCCGTCGATCCCCAGCGTGCCGAAGATATCGACGAAGGCGTCCAGCAGTTCGGGACGCTCCTGGGCACGGGCGATCTCGTCGAGTACGCGGGCGCGTTCGTCGTCCTGTGCGAGCAGACTGGTATGCAGCAGCCAGTAGATGGCCAGATGCGGATCCCGATGCAGCAGCGGCAATTCCACCTCGAGCACCTTCCGGGCATCGATATCGCTCCACCGATGTGCGAAATGCCCGGCGGCGCTGGAGGCCAGCTCCTCGGCGGACTGCATGGGCTTTCCGTCGCGCAGCAGCGGCTGAGCCAGCAGCCATACCAGCCACTGGCAGCGTTGCGCCAGTTCCGCGCTGGTCGGGGTCGGCCCGGTATCCGCGGCGGATGACGACGGACGGAATGAGTCTCGGATATCGAACTTCGAACGCTCGTCCTCGTCGTTCGCCTCGGCGCGCTCGAGCTCGACCAGGAAGGCCGACCAGTCGTCGAAAGAGTCGAACCACAGCTCCAGTTCCCGGGTTTCGTGATCCTGCCACCACACCCGTCCGCTGCCGCGCAGGTCCAACAGCGTGTAATCGTCTCCCTCGTCGTCGAGAACGACGAAGCCGCTCAGCGATTTGTCGATCGCGCCGAAGTACGGGTAGTTGATCGCCAGGTGGGCGTCCACGAGCGAGCCGCGATCACCCACCCAATACTCGAGCAGCTGATCGTCCATGGCGTCGGCCACGCGAACGGGTACGGGAACGCCGAAGTAGCGGCTGGCGGACAGGTGCGGGTCCATAGATTCTTCCTGATATCGAAATGTTGCTGTACCGGTGGAAAAGACGGGTCGTGTCCGAGAGTGGCTCGGCGGCCGCTGACAGGCGGCGAGGCGAACCGTCCAGACGAATGATCGTTTGGTTCGGCAGGCTACTGCGCGGCTGTGACAAGAACGGCCCCCGCTTCCCTGGTACGGGCCGTCACACTGGCCGAGGCCGATGCCCACCTCGTCGTCCGGGAACTGCGCTGATACCGCAACTGCACTCCGGTGATCCGGTGCTGGTAGATCTGTCATGTGGCGTTGTCGGATCGGGCTGTGGCCGAGCTGAATTCGTTGATGGCGAGAATCGGGGAACGGTTTACCCGCGCCGAGCTACGGGTTGTCGTGATCGGCGAGGACCACACCGATCACATGCCGGGCCCGTGCCGCGACCACCGGGTTGGACGACCGGTAGTACGGCAACTGGATCAGCGCGATCGACAGCGCCCATCCCCGACCGCGGTCCCAGGAGGCGTCATCGATCCGCGCCGCCGAGCGGAAGATCCAACGGGTGTCGGCATCGAACAGCTCCCACGCCACGCTCAGATCACAGGCGGGATCACCGACCGCGAGACCGCCGAAATCGATGACGCCGGTGAGCCGGTCGCCATCGAAGAGCAAATTTCCCGACGACAGGTCGCCGTGGATCCAGACGCCGGGGCTCGACCACGGGGCCGCGTCCAGTGCGCTTTGCCAGGCCGCGGTGACCGCGTGGGCGTCGAGTTCGTCGGTCACGGCGGCGATCGCCTCGCGGGTGGAGCGGTCGCGCGCGGCGAGCGCGACGCCGCGGAAGAAATTGTGCGCACCGGGCTCGGGCCCGCCGGCGCTGTCGATCGATCGCAGCGCGGTGATGAACGCACCCAAGTCGGTCGCCACACCGCGTGGGTCGCCGAGTCTCCCCGATCCGAGGCTCTGCCCGTCCAGCCATCGATAGATCGACCATTCCCACGGGTAGTCCGTCCCCGGCTCGCCGCGGCCGAGCGGAACCGGAACGGCCAGCGGAAGGCGCGGAGCCAGCCGGGGCAACCATTTCTGTTCCTTGTCCACCTGGCCAACCGCCGAGGGCAGGCGCGGCAGACGAACGGCCTTGTCCGCTCCGAGGCGATAGATCGCGTTGTCGGTGCCCGCCGACTCGACGGCGTTCAGCGGCAGGTCTTTCCATCGGGGGAATTGTTCGGCGACGAGCCCGGCGACCGTGGCGACGTCCAGGTCGATGGCTGGTGTTCGTTCGAATGTCGTCACGGACCGGTGTGGATGAGCGGCGCCCACAGGTCCGGGCGGTCCGGATGGACAGCGCGCAGGTCGCAGATCACTTTGTGCAGCGCGGCTGCGGCGTTCACGGCGCCGTCGTCGGTGGATACGGTGGCATAGAAGCCACGGGCCGCGATGGCGGCTATGGCGTCGTTCAGCGGCCACAGGCTGGCCACCACGTGTCGGTACCCTGCCAGCTGGCAGGCCGCGGCCAGATTGACGGCCTCGTCAGCCAGCCATCCGCGGTTAGCGGTCGAGCAGGCGGATAGGTAGGCCAGTTCGGCTTGCTCCAGCTGGAGTTGGCTGATCTGGGGGATCGACAAGGCGCCGTCGTACAGGTGCAGGCCGCTGTTGGACGGTGCAGAGAGGTCCGCGGTGGCGTGGCAGGCGAAGTGTGCCCAGGTCGACTTGGACAAGCTCGCCAGCACCTCGGCGACCGTGGCTTGCTCGTTGACGAGCTTCGTCCCGGATCGGTGCACGGTCTCGGCTTCGCTGCTGGCGGTACGTAAATCGGGCAGGCCCGGTGTACTGGCGAGGGCGACTGTGAGCTGGCGGCGGACCTGCGCTCGTGCGCGCGCCCGAGCGTGGATGAGCGCACGCAAAGTCGGCGTGTAGGACGACACCACCCGATCCAGGGCACCGGGCCTGCCAGCGATCCCTGCGGCATGCAGCGGGAACAGGCCGAGCAGACCGGTGGGCAGCCACCACACCCGAGTTCCGGGCGCTGGCGCGAGAGCATCCAGAACCGGTTCGACCGCCGCCCACCACAGCCAGCCCAAAATGAGCGGGAGCGTGTCCCGCCGGTCCGCAGCGGGCCCGGCCAGGATCGCACTGTAGGCCAGAACGTCCTCGAGCGACAGGTACGGCAGCGGCAGCAGCCGAGGTGAACCGTCGGCGGTGAGGATGATCGCGTCACTGCGATCGTTGCCCGCGTTCAGCAGAATGACCGGGCCACCAGCAGCAGCAGCGCGCAGATCGGCGAACCGAGGCGGACCGAGAAACCCTGCGAAGCGGTCGATCCCGCGGATCTGTGCGAGCAACCGGTCGTACTCGGCCCAGGACTCCCGCAGCGGCTCAGTCGAGGCACTCGGAGCGTTCAGCCGGTTGCGGACCTGGCGGAACTGTTCGGCGAGATCCGGATGCGCGACCGCCAGGTCGGTCAGGTCAGTGCGCGAGTCCATCCGCGCGGCCAGTACTACACCTCGCCCCAGCTCGGCCGTCTCCAGCGCACCCACCGGATCACCGATTGCGCAATGTGCGGCGATCGCGTCCCCGACCAAGCCGAGATGTTGCCCGGCACCGAACTCCTGGTCCTGCCACGCGGCTTCCTTCGGCACGAGAGAGTGCAGCATGGCGACCGCGACATCCAATAGCTCCGTTGCCGCCGCCCGCTTCCGTCTGCTGTAAGCCAGCACACCGACCGTCCACCCCGCCCGCACCAATGCCAGGGGCGGGGCGACCTTGGCCATATTCGCCTTACGAAGCCGCCGGGCCAGCCTGCGAATAGGAACCCGCCCAGCCCAGCGTCCGCGTGAGAGATAGGCGCGGGCCAGGTTGGACAGGTGCATAGCCACGTCGGGATGACCGTCCGGAGTCGCGGCCAGGGCCTTTTCCCCGGCCGCGACGGCCTGCTGGAACAGTGCGCCCGTGCCGTGGTGTTCGGCCCGTAGCCGATGGGCCAGGCTGAGATTGGTCAGCAGAATGGCCTGGTCGGTATGGCTTTCGGGCAAGGAAGCCACAGCTCGCTCACCGGCCCGGACCGCGCGCTCGATCGTGTCCGGATCCCGGTCCCGCTCGTACTGGCGGCGGTAGGCGACCCCCAGATTGGACAGGAATACGGGCAGATCGGCACTCCATTCCGGGGTGATGAGCACTGCCTGCTCGCTGAGTTCGACCGCGCGCCCCAGGTCTGTGGCGCTCCTGGTGCGCTCATACCGGCGGCGATACGCGCCGCTGAGCGTGGACAACCGCCCGGCCAGGTTGCTGTGACCGGCTGGAGTAGCTGTCACCGCCTGTTCCCCAGCCGCTATGGCCCGGTCGATATCGCCCAGCACACCGGTGCGTTCATAGCGCCTCTGACACATGCGGCCCAGGCTGTACTGAAACGCCGGGAACCGGGAATCGTCGGCCGAAACGATTTCCAATCCCTGTTCAACCAGTGCGAGAGCGTGCTCGAGATCGGCGGTCACACCGTTGAGTTCGTAGCGGTTCAGGTACCCGTTGCTGAGGTTGAACAGCACCGAGGGACTCGGTTTAGCCTCGTCACCCAGCGCACGCGCCCGTTCGTGCAAGGCAATCGCGCGGTTGAGGTCGTCGGTGTCGGTAGCGTGAATATAGCGGCGGCCGTAGGCGTTGCCGAGGCGAGAAAGTCCCTCGGCCAGTTCCGGATCGCTGGCGGACAGCGCCACCACCTGTTCGCCGAGGGTGATGGCTTTCGCCAAATCAGCCGTCTCACCGAACCTCTCGAATCGTATCCGGAAGGCCAGACCGAGGTCGGACAGGCAGGAGGTGTGTTCGGCGGTTCCGGCAGCAAGTGCGTCCGCGGACGCCATCAGCAGCATCAGGCTCGCCGTCAGGAGCGGCTCATCGAGCGAGCCGTCCGCCTTCGCCAGCAGTTCGGCCCCGAGCCGCGCCTGAGCCCGAGCGTCGGCCGGGCTTCGGGCTGCGGCCACGTCGCGCCACACCTCCGGGATCAGGTCTGGGTATTTGCCCAGCGGTAGAAGAAAGATCAGCGACCTGGCCATCTCCGTGACCGGGTGATCGGGCAGCGCACGGAACCGAGCGAAGTGTAGCCAGCCAAGGGAGTGGAAGGCCGACAGGATTCGCGCGTTCCCATCCGGGAGACCGCGATCCTCGAGGGCGGGCTGGACCGCCTGGAACAGCGCGTCCGCGTCGGCGACCGCATCGGCGCCGAGTACCAGCTCCGGATCCTCGGTGTGCTGATGTCGCAACAGCCGTTGATCTACTCGCGCCAGCAACTTTTCGAACGTTTCTCCCCCGCTATGTCGTCGGCGCATCATATTGCCTTGTTCACAGGTTGGCGATCACGAACCCGGCCGCGACGCCCGACGCCACCAGCGCCGATACCTGCACGATCAGGCCGATACCGACCCACCTGGCCTTGAAGGCGTTGGCGCGGCGCAAGGTGTCCACTGTCCGCACTTGCACGGCGGCGACATTGTTACGGGCATCGACCTCGTCGTCGGTCCAGTGCTCCCCTATCATCCGGGCCAGAGTCGAAGCGGTCGCGGCAGCGTAGTACTTGTTCCAGCCCGCGACGATGCCACATGCTGCGGCGCCGACGAACAGCGCCAACGCGACGCCCACAGCGATCACGACCGGCGCCGGGAACGTCGCCACAGTGGAGGACTTCACCAGAGCGGCGAGCCGACCCAGCAGGGTGACCAGTGCGCCCGAACTGGTGACGATGACCTGTCCGCGAGCGTCATACGCCGATCGCCGTTCTCGTTCCGTCTTGAGCTCACCTTCGATGAAGGCGGCGTAGGTCTTGCCCTGATCGCTCACCCGAATCGGCCGCGGGGAGCGTGGGCCGCGTCGGGTTCTGTATCGCCACGCACGTTCTCTAGCTCGAGCCAGGATTTGTCGGTCGTCGGTTCCCTGGGGCTGTCCTCGGCTGTTGTGTTCTCCTCAGGATCCGGCATGGTGTTCCCTCCATCCGACCTTCTCACCATGGAACTAGTCTAGTGCCGCTTCACGCAAGGCAAGGCCTAAAATTGGGGAGCCAGATCTTCAAACCGACGGCGACGCAACCCCGTTCGTGTTGGGCAGTCGAACGAATAGGAGCCTTCGATGGATTCGCGCACCTGTCGCTGATGCGCAGTTCGTGGCTCCGGCGCGGCGTGGACCCCCGTGTCGGCAGCTGTCGCCGATCCGGCCGGCGGAACCCGGCGCTTCGTCTCCCATGCCGCGCCATGCGTCGAGCCAGTCAGCGACCGGCAGCAGCGTGATACGTCATTCGATGGCGATCCTGGTGAGGCCGTCCACGATGAGTTCGACCACTCGGGCGAGCGACCTGGTCGCCACCACGAAGTGGCTGCTGCCGCCGTGCCCGTCTACGACCGCGGCAAGTGCGGGCGACGACCAACTCTGAACTGACGCTGCCCCCGCCGGTCCGTCAGTGTCCGAGGAAGTCGGGAATCTGTTTGGACAGGAACGCCTTCACACCATTCTTGTGGTCACGAGTGACACCGGTGTGCGTCATCTGCACCGCTTCGAAGTCCAGGGCTTCCTCGAATGTCGCGGTGGCGGCATAGGCGACAGAGGCTTTGATGGAGGCGAACGCTCGAGTCGGGCCGGCCGACATCAGTGCCGCGATCGAGGAGACCGAAGCAGCGAACTCCTCGTCGGCGATCACTTGATGGACCAGGCCAAGCGCAAGGGCTTCTTTCGCATCGACCACCCGGGGCCGCAGCAGCAGGTCCAAGGCCGTCGCGTTACCCACTGCGCGTGGCAGGGTCCACGACATTCCCGTATCACAGGACAGCCCGATTCCGGCGAAGGCACTGGTGAATCGCGCAGAAGCGGTGGCGATGCGGAGATCTGCCGCCAGCGCCAGGGCCAGTCCGGCGCCCGCGGCGGTACCGTTGACCGCGGCGATGACAGGCTTGGGCATGGTCGCGATCATGCGGACGAGCGGATTGTAGTTTTCCCGCACCAGCTCACCCAGCGGCCTTTCTTCCTCTGCGGGCTGCTGCAGTTCACGCAGGTCCTGTCCGGCACAGAATGCCGACCCGGTTCCGGTGATCACCACCGCTCTCACGCCAGGGTCCGTGGATGCGGCCTGCAGTGCGGCACCCAGCTCGGTTCGGGTGGCGGTGTCGAGACTGTTCGCGTTCCCGGGTCGGTTGATGCGAATAGACGTCACAGCCGCATGGGACTGCACGTCGACCAGCGAGTTGCTGTTCATTCGAAATCGGGTCCTCTCGGATGATGGCCACGGTCGGTTCGGCCACCCATCGCCACAAACTTCTGGGGGCGGTGTCGCCACTGGGCGATAGCGCTGCGCTACACACGCTGTGACCGTGGGTGGCCCCACGCTAAGCCACACCTACAAGTTTATGCAATAAGTTGCACAATCCTTGTGTCCGTGGTCACATTACTGAGTCGACATGCCTGCCAGCCCTCCCCGCCGGGGCACTACTGAAGTCCATTGCAGAGCACGACAACCCAAGTTTTCGAAGGCATGACCTGGAGGTTTGACGATGTATCCGACTCAGGGGCCGGCACCGCGCAGTCCAGCAGCAGCCCGATGGAGTGATGGCGGTCTTCGGTGCGCAAAGCGCGGATCTTCCGAGAAGTCCGAGTCGCGCGCTTTGCCGGTGCTTTGAGAGAACACGGTGTATCGCAGGGCGATCGCGTGGGCATCTGGAGCTTCAACTCCGACTCTCACACCACTCCCGGCAAGCGGGGCGCCGAGCGGGCCATCGACGCCGACTAGCATCGTTGCATGGCACTACGGTTCGCAATTTTGACTGCGCTGGCTGAGCGGGAGGCGAGCGGTTTCGAGCTGGCCAAGCGCTTCGACCGTCTTTACGGGGCTTTCTGGGCAGCCTCGCACCAGCAGATCTACCGCGAGTTGGACCGCCTCAGCACTGCCGAGTTGATTTGTGAAGTTCCCCAGCCCGAGCGCGCCGAACGCGGGCAGCCCAAGCGTTTCGCTATCACTGACGCAGGCAGGTCGAATCTGCGTGACTGGGTGAGCGAGATCGACGAGCCCGTTCACCTGCGTGAGCCACTGATTGTGCGTGTACGCGCCGCAGCGGTCGTCGGCGACCTGAGCGGTGTGCGAGCCGTGATCGCTCATCACCTGGAGGTGCATGAACGCCTCCACTCCGAGTACGAGGCCATCGAAGGCCGCGATTTCGCCACCATCGACAACGATGCCGCCGCCCTCAGACATCTAGTGCTGAAGGGAGGAATCGGCTTGGAACGTACCTGGGTGCAGTGGTGCCAGGAAGCGCTCGCTGTCATCGACGGAATGCTGGAGCACTCTGCCTCTGCGAGGGCCTGATCGAAGTGACTCCCGCGGTGTCCGTGCATGCCCGCAGAGCATCACCTATGCCGTTCCAGCACAACATGTTTATCGTGTCGATCGCCTCTTCACGAGAGATCGGGCGCCCCGCATTCACCCAATCCTGAGCACACCTGGGCACCAGCGTGAGAAGAGTCATTGCCAGCATCTGTGCCGCGGCCGAGGAACTCTCAGGCCCGAGGGCCCGACCGATTGTGGCGGCACACGTACTCAACATACGACGGATGCGGAGTTCGACGGACGGCTCACCCGTGTCGTCTGGCCGGATTACCAGAATCGCGCGGCTGTCGGTATCGGTCAACTCGAACAGGGCTGTGACCAGCGCCTCGATCCGTTCACGCCTGCCTTCTGCCGAGTGCAGTGCAGTGTCAACTGTCGCTGCCAGCACATCCATCGCACCTTGCAGCACCGTCAGGTACAGCTCGAGTTTTCCGGAGAACTCGGTATACAGCGTCGGCTTGGCTATGTTGCTTCCTCGCGCGAGATCGCTCATGCTCGTCGCCCGATAGCCGTTGGCCACGAAGATCGCCCCGGCTTGCTCCACAAGCTGTGATCGCCGGGCCGCGCGTGTGTATCTCCGTACCTGCGGATCCCACGTTCTCGTCATCGCCGAACGCTCCCGGATATGAGTCGGACGAGTATCGCGAGGTAGGGCGTGCAAAGATCGTCTGCAGTCATGGTTGTCTCAATTGTGGGTGGACCAGTTCACCGGTCCGACGGGCTTGTGCAAGGACTACTCGGACCGGTGAACCGTCCCGGCGGCTGGTTGCCGCCAGGTTTGTGACGCGTGTAGACGCGACGGGTGAGAGCTCAGGCCAGCAGGGAGCGGCCGATGATCTCCTTCATGATCTCGGTGGCTCCGCCGTAAATGGTCTGGACACGGCCATCGACGAAGGCCTTGGCCACCGGGTATTCGTTCATGTATCCGTAGCCGCCGTGCAGCTGCAGGCAGCGATCCGCGACACGCTTCTGCAGTTCGGTCGCCCACCACTTGGCCATCGAAGCGTGGACCGCGTCGAGCTGACCCGCGGAATGCTCGACGATGCAGCGGTCGATGAATGCACGGGTGACCGCGCATTCGGTGGCCATCTCGGCGATCTCGAAGCGCACGTGCTGAAGTTTGGCCAGCGGGCGCCCGAACGCTTCACGCTCCTTCACGTAGCCCTTGGTGATGTCGAGCAGATGCTCGGCTACCGCGATTCCTGCTGCAGCGATGTGCAGGCGCTCGGTGGCCAGGTTGGTCACCAGATGCAGGAACGCCCCATTGAGTTCGCCCAGCAGATTCTCCTTGGGCACAACGACATCGTTGAAGAACAGCTCGGCGGTGTCTTGCGCCTTCTGGCCGAGTTTGTCGAGGTTGCGTCCCCGTTCGAACCCTTTCATGCCCCGTTCGACGACGAGCAGGGACAGTCCCCGCGAACCGCCATCGGGGGTGGTCTTCGCGACGACGACGATCAGATCGGCGAGGTATCCGTTGGAGATGAACGTTTTGGAACCGTTGAGGATCCAGTGATCGCCGCGGTCTTCGGCGTGAGTGTTGATGCCCTGCAGGTCGGAGCCACCGCCGGGCTCGGTCATGGCGATAGCGCCGATCTTCTCGCCACTGCAGAAGCCCGGAAGCCAGCGCTGCTTCTGCTCTTCGGTGCTCAGGCCGATGAGGTACGAGCCGACCATGTCATTGTGCAGGCCCAGAGCAAGCCCTGGCACGCCCGCCGACGACAGTTCCTCCGCGATGATGGCGCTGTACCGAAAGTCGGTTGTCCCGCCGCCGCCGTATTCTTCCGGCGCCGACAGGCCAAGCAAACCATGTCGTCCCGCGGCAAGCCACACCTCGCGGGAAACCACGCCGTCCTTTTCCCACTGCGGGTAATGCGGCAGAACTTCCTTGGCGAGGAACGTGCGCACGAGTTCGCGGAAGTCATTGTGTTCGGTGTCGAAGATGAGCCGTTTCATGTCAATCCTGGAGTCGAAGAGCACAACTGGGTACCGCAAAACCGCGGCCCGCGCAGGCTCGAGGCGGAAGATGTTTGCGCAGAAGCGATTTAGCGAGGCGTGGCAGATGCAGCCAGAAAGCGGCCCGCTTCCTGAATCTGCAGAACGCTCTCTCCCGAACCGCCGCCATCGCACGGGATGATCGCTCCCGAGATAAAGCGCGCGGCCGAGGAGGACAAGAACATCGCCAGAGCAGCAATATCGTCCTTCGTGCCCAGTCTGCCGAGTGGAACCGTCGTCACGGCGGTGCCGTCGTCGTCGTGGGGTGTGAGCCGGGCGATCCCCTCCGTGCCGGCGATCGGCCCCGGAGCAATAGCGTTGACCCGAATCCCTTTCGCCCCCCATTCCAAAGCCAGCACCCGAGTCAGTTGGTCGACGCCGGCCTTGGCCGCGCAGACATGGGCCTGGTAGCGAACCGGGATCCACGCCTGGGGAGCGGTGATGTTGATGACCGAGGCGCCGGACGCGAGGTAGTCCAGGCCCGCGCGCATCACGTGGAAGGTGCCGTTGAGGTCGATATCGACGACCACCTTGAACCCGTTCGACGACAGCGCGGAGGCCTCGGCGAGAAAGTTTCCGGCGGCACCCGAAACCAGCACATCGATGGCGCCCCACTCTTCGCGGATCGCAACGAAAACGTCCTGTACGGCTTCCATGTCGCGCACATCGGCGACAAAGCCGCTGACCGGTACTCCGTAGGCGTTGAGCTTCTCGACTGCGGCCTCGACGTTCGTGGGTTTGCGGCTGACCACGGCGACCGCCGCACCGCGGGAAGCGAAGGCCTCGGCTATTCCGAAATTGATACCGGTGGTGCCGCCGAAGATGACGGCCGTCTTGCCGGTGAAATCGAACTGGATGTCCATGAAGTCTCTCTATAAGTGTCGAACGGAAGCAGGTCGGAGAGCGTCACCGCCGGACGCGGGACGGCTGAAGGCTGCGATCAGAGCGTAGATCTCAACAAGTCTTTGTGCAATAAGTTGCATAATTAATGTGACGTGAGCCACTGCAGCCCTTCAAAGGGGTCGTCGCCCGGGTGAGCTATCGTCCATGCCCCTACCCCGGTGGGTGATCAGCTCAGGACGGGAGTGGAGCCCAGCATCCGCTTCATCGCGCGCCGTACGAATCGCCGCGAGCCAAGGATCTAACGGCGACCGAGAGATAGCGGTTGATCATCTGCGCGCGCCTGGGCGATGCCGATGACCAGTGACTAAAAGCTGTGCGGAGCCGGCACGTCGATCTCTTGCATCAAGCCTGTGTCGGTCGACGACCGATCCGGACGTCCCAAACTCGTTGTAACCGTGAGGCATTCGGCGACCTGCCCCAAGACTGGGCGACAAGCCCGCAGTGGGCCGCGACACAGACGCACACGTCGGGCATGAACGGGGCCGACCTAGACTACTGCCGATGAGCTGGTGGGATTTCTGGATTTCTCACAGACGGCAGTCGGCAACACGGCCGGGGACCAAGGGCCGTGCAACGAAGGACGGCAAGACGCTGCGCGCCTGGTGGAAGGACCCGGTCGACTACCGGTGGCTGGTCAGCACCCTGTCGGCGCGATCAGCGCTGGGACCGCTCAAGTTGCTGATCGGCAGCGCGGGAGCGGTGATCGCGGCGATGGGCGCGGTGATCACGGGAACCCCGGTAGGTCCGCCCGGCGATCCCGGCATCGCTTCGATGATCGGAGTGCTGTCGGGGGCACTCTGGGCAGCGCGCTGGTGGCTGCTGCCGTGGCCGAGCAAAACCGAGTCGCTGGTGCTGATCGCCTGTGCCGACGTGCTGTTCACAGTCGAATTCCTCCAGCTGCAGGATCGGCTGTTCGGGGCGATGGGCACGGTACTTCTCCTGGTCACCGGCAGCTACCTGAGCTTCTTTCACACTGCGCGGGCACTGGCCGTGCACTCGGCCTGGTCGGTGCTGTCGGTACTGGTGTTGTCGGTGCGCATCGCCACCGGCGGCGGCGATGTCCACCTGGCACTCGCAGTCGCGCTCCTCCTCGCGTCGGTGGCCGGCGCGATGCCCGCGTACCAGCTCCTCTATTGGCTTCTACGCAACGAGTCGCTGTCGGACCCACTGACCGAACTGCTCAACCGCCGAGGTCTGGAGAACCGGCTGCCGCAACTGATGGACCGCAGTCCCGCGATCTGTGTCATCTGTTTCGACCTCGACCGGTTCAAGAACGTCAACGACACCTGGGGCCACGGTATCGGCGACACCGTCCTGGAACGAACCGCGCGCCGCTTGCGCGACGCCGCCGGGGAGCTGGCAGTGGTGGCACGCACCGGCGGAGAGGAATTCGTAGTGGCCGCCCCAATCGCCGCAGCGGCCGCTCGAATCGAGGCCGAACGGCTGTGCCGAGTGGTCGCCGAACCGCCGGAGACCGCTGTGGTGGTTACCGCGAGCGTCGGCGTGGCGGTCTTCGACACAAGAATCTGCCCGCAGTGTCCACGCCCGACTCCGGACCGGATGCTGCAATCCGCCGACGCGGCGATGTACCGGGCCAAACAATCCGGCGGGAACCTGGTGGTGGTCGACGACCTCACGTCGCCGCCGAATCATCACCACCCGACTCCGAACCACCACAGGTAGCAACCGATTTCCGGCACCCACGAGCTGGCAGAAGCGCGGTTGTTCAGGAGCCGGCTTGCTTGCGGCGCTGCCGAAGAGCGCGCATCGACACCTGCGATCCGCATCCGGGGCTGCAGTAGCGTGCCGCCCGGTTGCGGGTGCGATCGATGAAGCCGAAGTGGCACGGCGGATTGCAGCATGCCTTGATCCGCATCCAGTCGCCGCGCTGCGCCGTCTCGGTCACCGCGGCGAGAACGGCACCCAAAGCGCCGGGGACACCGGTCGATCCGGCGAGGAGCTGCGCCGTTTCCGCGGTGATGACCGTTGTGAGCGGATAGCGAACGCCGGCCTGCCGCAGATACCGTTCCGCCTCGGCGACCCGGGCGTCACCGATATCTGGATCACCCGCGTGTGTCAGCAGCACCGTGACCAGCGCGTCGCGAAGCTCACGCGCGGCCGCCGCGTCGGAGTCGGTCACCACGATGGCGGCATCGAGCAGGCCCTGCTCGATCGCCCAGTCCGCGAATCCCGAAGCCGTGCCGAAGACCTCGACGCGCCCCGCGCCGTCGGCTCTGGTGTTGACGAACTGCACCACCAGAGCAGCGGCATCGTCGCTCCACTTCGGTGCCTCCTGTGTAGCCTCCACTCCCCCACGATACCAACACGACAAGCGGCTAACCCGGTTGATCACAACACCTGCACTGAAACCGCTTGCAATGTTGTTAGCTAACCGCTTATGCTCACAACATGACGAATGCAAGAAACACCCCGCCGATCTGGTTCATCACCGGCGCCTCCTCAGGTATCGGACGCGAGCTCGCAGTTCAGGCGCTGGAAGCCGGAGAAGCTGTGGTTGCTGTGGCGCGACGCACCGAAACCCTTGGTGACTTGGGAGAACACGACCGACTGCTCGCGGTCGAGGCAGACGTGCGCGACGAGGTAGCCGTCGCGAAGGCGGTCGAGCAGAGCGTGGCTCGCTTCGGCCGCATCGACATCGTCGCCAACCTTGCCGGCTACGGACTCTTCGGGGCGGTCGAGGAAGCAGCCGACGGGCAGGCACGGGCAATCTTCGATACCAACGTCTTCGGCGTCCTCAACGTGCTGCGCGCGACACTGCCGGTGCTGCGGGGCCAGCGGTCCGGGCACATCCTGCAGGGCTCGTCCTACTACGGCCAGACCGCAGATCCCGGCGTCGGGCTGCTCGCAGCCACCAAGTACGCCGTCGAAGGACTCTCCGACGCGCTCGCAGCCGAAGTGGCGCCACTCGGGATCCACGTGACTCTCGTTGAGCCCGGCCTCACCGCAACACCTTTCCTGGCCAACCTCGACGCGGCTACAGCAACCCACGCCGACTACGACCAGACGGTGCGCGTCCTACAGCAGGCGATCCAAGCACTGCCGGCGTCGGCGTTCTCCGGCGTCGATCGCGTGGCCGCCGGCATCCGCACAGCCGTGGCCGACGACAACCCACCCCGCCGCCTCGCCCTGGGCATCGCCGGCGCCGACAGTATGCGCACCGCGCTCACCGCACGCCTCGCCGAACTCGACAAATGGGCCACCATCACGAACCTGGTCGACGCCGCGCCCATCGCTCACGTCCACACCGGATAGACAACTTCCGCAGTGGCTCGCACCGCTGTTGCAGGGTGCCGACGTGGTCGGCGAAGAACGGATGAACGGGCCGCGGGCCCTGGTCATCCGCCGGGTTGAGGGACATGGGCTCAGCGTCAGACCGACAGGCAAAAGCCCCCTCTGACCTCGGTCGGAGGGGGCTTCCTGTGCCCGCAGATTTGACGTGGTTGCCCGTTTCTCACACTTTCGCGTTTCGAGCCGGCGATCGATTGCCGAGCAACCCCGGTCGACCGACGCGTCGGCGAAGGGGGAACGGAACTCTTGACGCCGGTGAGTAATCGGCAGCCAGTTCCGCCCGAACCGCACCCGGTACCTGCGCGGTCTGCCGCGTCAGCCCTGGATCGTCAGGAGTCACGCTCGGTCGACTGCTCGATGTTCGCGCCGTCGTAACCGGCTTGGCAAAGCAGTGAGACAACCCTTTCGGCATGGGATGCCGGGCAGAAGCCCAGATGGTATGAATCGCCGACGTGGATCGCGATCAGCGCCACGTCGAGCGCCAGACAACGGTCACCCGTCTCAGCTCGGAAGTCCTCCGCGATCTCGACCGTGTGGCTGGAGTTCTCTTCGGTCTGAGAGGCGAAGTCTGGATACCAGTCCCACGTCAGACCATCGGGACACGATTCGAGGGCTTCCAGCGCGGGCTGGATTGTTTCGACGTCGTCCTTCCAGTCGAAGTGTGCCAGCAACGCCGGGCCGATGCCGAATTCGTCGCCGTGCAACATGTCGAGTAGGCCGCTGCGGGCCAGATCGCCTTGGTCGGAGCACAGATAGTCCGAGGCCGGATAGGTGTCCAGATACGTCTGCGGCTCATCCAGGACCAGGCGCAACAGCTGGACGATATCCGATCGGTCTGGCGCAAGGATTGCGGCGGCATCGGTCAGCGCGGCACGAACGACGTCAGACGTCTGCATATAGGCGGGCATGCCGACTCCTTCCGTAAATTCAAGTCGCACAACAGTACTGATCATGCTCACGACCCCACCACCGGCATGTTCACGAGCCCTGATGTGCGCCTGCGCGGTCCCGGCGGCAGCCCGACATCCCCTGGCGCGATCTTGGCCCGGCGCGACCTCAGGAACGCACCGACATGCGCCCTGCGCTCGGTGCGCACCGAGCGCATGTCGACCACTTCACTCATCGGTCCATCGTCGCCGAACCCGATCCGGGTATCCAGGTGGCGCTGATACCCGTTTCGGCGCTGGCGCTTACGTCGCTCGAGCCACTCGTCGAAGGTCGGACCCGCGATGACGGCGTGTTCCGGTTCAACCCTCAACGCTGTGAGCGCCCGGACCACCAGCCGCCCGATGCCGAGCCCGATCGCGATGGTGGCGTTCGACGCGCGGAACCTCAGCGCCGCCGCCAGGAACGAGATTCAGAGCCCGGGACAGTTGGGTCCCGAGTTCCATACCGGTGGAGCGCGGCGTTGCGGAATCCGGCTGGAGCCGTCAGGGTGATGCTCGTCCGCCGCTGTTCGGCGAAGGCCGTGATGTCGTCGTCGGACGCGAGATGCCCGGCGCGGTAGCCGATCCGGCTCTCGATAGCGCCGGTCCCGGCGTCGTAGCCGTCGGTGTAGTAGAGCTCGCGGCTGAGCCGGGTGTAGGCCGGGTCGGTACCGCGGTCGGTGCCGGAGAGGTTGACGTTGGCGGTCAGCCAGCTCGACCGGGCAGCCAGCAGAATGGTGAGAATATTTGCCGACGCGTCGGCGACCCAGCTCCAGTCCCACGTCTCGGGCGTGGTCCACGCGCCACCGAACTCCCGTGACAGCGCGACACCCGGTATCCCGCGCGCCGCTGCTTCGGCCACGGCGCCGAACGTGCCGCTGACACCCAGTGTGGCCCCGAGGTTTTCGCCCGCGTTGACGCCACTGAGTGCCAGGTCGACCGGGGGCACCACCCCGGCGGTCAATGCGAAGACCACGCAGGCCGACGGGGTGGACCCGAGATGGATGGCCGGGATGCCGGCGAGTGGTTCGGCCCACGCCCACTCGAACGGAACTCCGCTGCGCCGGGACTGCCCGGCACCCGACATCGGCACGCTCGGGGCGACGATCGTCGCAGGCAGCCCGAGCATCCGGACGGCGGCCGCCAACGCCAGCAGACCCGGCGCGCGGTAGCCGTCATCGTTGGTGATCAGCAGGTGCATCGGCGGCCTCCACTCGGGCACCGGTCTCCGGAACGAACAGGTGCAGGCGATCGGCCGGGACGTGCACGGTGAGCGGGGTTCCGACCGCCGGCGCCGAGCCCGTCGCCGGCAGCGTCACGGCCCAGCGGCCGGCCTCGCCACCGCACTGCACGACCAGCGAGTCACCGGTGAACTCGACCAACTCGACGACGCCGTCGATGAGCAGACCCGGTCGGCCCGGCTGCGCGTCGTGCGCGAGCAGGCCGTCGCCGGGCCGCCAGCCCAACTTCAACGTGCCCGCGATCCCGGAAATCGGGCGGGCAGGCCGCGCGGTCAGACCCGGAGCGGTGATGGCGTCACCGGCCTTGTCGAGGGTCACCTCGGCGATGTTCATCGGCGGGCTGCCCAGGAACGTCGCGACGAACAGGTCCAGCGGACGTCGGTACACCTCGGCGGGGCTGCCGACCTGCAGTATCTTGGCGTTGTTCATGACAACCAGGTGGGTGGCCATCGACAGCGCCTCGAGCTGGTCATGGGTGACCAGGACGACGGTGTTGCCGAGTTCGCGGTGCAGCCGCACCAATTCGACGCGGGCCTGCTGGCGCAGCTGAGCATCGAGTGCGGACAGCGGCTCGTCGAGCAGCAGCACCTGGGGCCGGCGCACGATCGCGCGGGCCAGGCCTACGCGCTGACGCTGACCGCCCGAGAGCTGGGCGGGGCGGCGGTGGCGCAGTTCGCTCAGGCCCAGGCTGTCGCAGGCGTGGGCGACGCGACGTTCGATCTCGGCTTTGTCGAGCCCGGCCTTGCGGTGGTGCTTGGCCTCGAGCCGCAGACCGAAGGAGATGTTGCGTTCAACGGTCATGTGGGGATAGAGCGCGAAGTCCTGGAACACCATGGAGACGCCACGGCGTCCGGGCGGTGTGCCGGTGACGTCGGCGCCCTCGATCAGCACGCGGCCCTCGTCGGGGGTGAGTAGGCCGGAGACGATGCCGAGCGCGGTCGACTTACCGCAGCCGGAGGGGCCGACCAGCACGGTCAGCGACCGGCCGGGAATGTGGAGTTGCTCCACGTCGAGCGCGGGGCGGTCGTCGTCGTAACGCTTGATGATCCCATCGAGCAGCACGCCGGAGGAAAGGTCGTGCTCGCCCCTCGGTGCGGGGGCTTCGGTCGTGGCGAGACTGGTCATGAGGATTACCGCACCCCTGAGTGAAGGAAGGCATCCGCGATCCGCCGCGACGCCAGGACATAGATGACGACGACCGGCAACGAGGCCAGCATCGCGGCCGCGAGCATCGGGCCGTACTGGGCGCTCTCGGGCCCGACGAACAGCGCCAGACCCGGCTGGATCGTGGTGTCCTCCGGATCGGGCATCACCAGCAGTGGCCACAGGTATTCGTTCCACGTGCTGATGAACAACAAGATCGCGACCGCGCCCAGCGCCGGACGCAGGACGCCGAGCACCACGTGCCGCAGGATCTCCCACGTCGACGCGCCCTCGAGTACCGCAGCGCCGATCAGCGACTGTGGAATCGAGCGGATGTGGTCGCGCAGCAGCAGCACCGCCAGGGCGCTGACACCGAGCTGCGGGATGATCACACCGACGGTGTGGCCCTGCCAGCCGAGCCGGGCGGTCATCAGGAACTGCGGAATGATCAGCGCCTGCGGCGGAACCAGCAGCGAGATGCCGATGACGGCCAGCACGATGCCCCGGCCGCGGGCGTTGTCGAACCGCACCAGCGCGTAGGCCGCGGGCAGCGCGACCAGCATTGTCGCCACGGTGACGCCCGCTGCCATCACGAAGGTGTTGGCCAGCAACCGGCCGATCGGGAACCGGCCGAGCGCCAGGTCGTAGTTCTCCACGCTGGCCGGCATCGGGAGGGGATTGAGATCGAAGATCGTGTTCACCGGTTTGAACGACGTGGCCAGCGCCAGCGCCACGGGGAACAACATCAGGACAATCGCGGTGATCAGCAGCAGGTGCCGTCCCAGCGCATCACCGCGTCGCACGGAGTCTCCTCGAGATCAGGGTGTAGACGGTCAGCAGCAGCCCGAAGGCGAGGGTGATGACGATGGCCGCCGCGGAGGCGGTGCCTGCATCGAAGAACGTGAAACCGTAGGTGTAGAGCCGGTAGTACACGTTGTCGGTGGCGCCGCTCGGGCCGCCGCGGGTCAGCACCCCGATGTTGGTGAACAGCCACGGCCAGACCACCACCATCGACAGCAGGCCGAGCAGGAACAGCGGCCGCCACAGCTGGGGCAGGATGATCGATCGGGTGATCTCGCCCTCGGTGGCGTCGTCCAGGCGCGCGGCGTCGACGGTGCGGCGGTCGAGGCTGGCCAGTGCGGCACCGAAGAGCAGCGTGTTGAGCGCGATCACCTTCGGCGCGGTGACGACCACGACGGTCGGCAGCGCGGTCGCGGTATCACCGAGCCAGTTGATCGGCTCCCCACCAGCCGCCTCGACGAGCCGGTTCAGGATTCCGTGCAACGGGTCGAGGATGAACTGCCAGGACAGCGCGTTGGCCACCGGCGCGAGGACGACCGGCAGGAACAGCAGCATGCGATAGAACTCGCTCATCCGGCCCGGACGCTTCCACAGGGCGATGGCCAGCGCGCAGGGGACGACGGTCGCGAACGGGAGCACGAACAGCGCGTACTTCAGTGTGTTCCATGCCGCGTTGCCGAATTCCGGCTCGGTGAACAGGGTTTCGTAGTTCGACAGGCCGTTCCACTCGATGTCCGGCGCGACCAGGTCCCAGCTCAGGAAGCTCAGGACCACGGTGAACACGAGCGGGCCGTAGACCCAGGCGATCAGCGAGATCATGGTCGGCGAGAAGTACAGCCACGCCATGGCCGAATCCGTGCGTGGCGCGCGGCGCGCGGGCAACGTGGTCGACAGCGTCATGATCGGGCTCGCCTGTCGAGCATGTCCTGGGTCTTCGTGAGCGCCTCGGCGTAGTGCCGGGTGTGTCGCATCTCGATGATGACAGCCGGGTCGAGCGGGAAGGTGTTGACAAGGACCTCGCCCAGCGGGATCGTGCCCCAGCCCGGCGGCAGGTGCAGATCGCCCTCGCCCAGTAGTTCGAGCTCGTAGGGGTTGGCGTCGGGCTGCTGGGCCATCCGGCCGAAGTTGTCGTGCAGGTGGATGTGACCGACGACCGGGGCGACCTCGCGGACCGCGTCGAGGAAGTCGAAACGCAGGTAGCGCGC
This sequence comes from Nocardia sp. NPDC060259, assembly GCF_042728775.1. Taxonomy (NCBI): domain Bacteria; kingdom Bacillati; phylum Actinomycetota; class Actinomycetes; order Mycobacteriales; family Nocardiaceae; genus Nocardia; species Nocardia sp. NPDC060259. The sequence continues at coordinate 2,120 of NZ_JBHXAY010000056.1, read as the reverse complement.
GGCCAGGAAGGCGTGACCGGTGTCCAGGCACATCGTCACGGCGGGGTGGTCGATCTCGGTGACCTGCTCGGCAACCATGTCCAGCCGCATGCCGTAGGAGCGGCGGGTGAGGATGGCCGAGGACGGCGCCCGGTTCTCGATCGCGATCGTGACGCCCTTGGCGCCGGCGTCGTCGGCCAGGATGCGCAACATCGTGCGTTCGGCCGCCATCCCGGCGTGCAGGGCATCGCCGTCGCTGTAGAGGCTGGGCAGCACGCCCGCGTGATAGACCAGCACTTCGGCGCCGATCGCCTGGGCGATCTCGAGATCGGCCAGCAGTCCCAGCTGCTGGGCCGAGGCCGAGGTGGCGTCGAGAAGGTTGCCGGTGCGCCCGGAGGCGTGCCAGGAGCTGTGCAGGGTCAGCCGCAGCGGACAGCCGTCGAGCGCGTCGCGCAGAGCGGCGATGCGGGCGGGCTGGACCTGCCCGCCGATGACGACGCCCAAGCCGCAGCCGCCGAGTTCGGCATAGCCGAACCCGGCGACCACAGCCTCGTCGAGGAACGCGCGCATCTCGTCGAAATCGGATCGCAGGAGTTGTTTGCCCGCCCACGGGTTGATCGTCAGTCCGATCTTGTTCGCGACATCACCGCCTTCGGAGCCTGCCGGCGGCGTTTCGAGGAAAACCTGGTGTGACAACCGTCTATCTCTCTTCGATATGGGCGAACGGTGGACTTACGGAACTAGTTGAGTCCGCGGATCTTCGACGCCGCGGCCTTCAGGGTCGCCGCCGGGTCGGCGCCGCGCAGGACGATCGGCTCGACTGCCTCGTCCTGGAGGATTACGACGCCCTGGTTGGACTGCTTGCCGGGGAAGGCGGTGTAGGGAACCAGGTCGGCCATCTGCTCGACGGCGGAGCCGAGGCGCGGGTCGGCCGAGGAGGCGGCCGCGGTGCGCAGCGGCAGGTAGCCCATCTGCGAGGCGATCAGCTTGAAGCTGTCGTCATTGGTCAGGTACTGCACGAACTTCCACGAAGCCTTCGCCTTGGCGGCGTCCTTGGCCACGATCGTCAGGCCGGAGCCGGAGAAGGTGGGTCGGGCCGGCAGGTTGTCGAAGCCGGGCAGCGGTGCCACCTGCAGAGTGAACTTGCCCTTGGCGGCCTGGTCGAGGGTGAGCAGGCCCCCACCGGTGGTGACCAGCATGCCGAGCTTGCCTGCGCTGAAAGCGCTCTGCGCCGAGGCAAAGTCGACCGCGGGCTGGACGCCGGACTTGGTCAAGTCCTGGAGGGCGGACAGCGCGGTGATCACCGGTGCGGAGTCCACGGTGACCTCACCACTGCCCGAGACCAAGGCGCCGCCGGCGCTGTTGACCAGCGACTGGGTCAGGTAGTCGGACTTGCCGGGGTCGACGGCCGAGACGTACACGCCCTGGGCCTCGGTCTTGTCCTTGATCGCCCGCGCGGCCTGCGCGAGTTGGGCCATCGTCTTGGGTGGCTGCGCCGGGTCAAGGCCCGCGGCCTTGAACAGGTCGGCGTTGTAGAAGATGACCGGGGTGGCCATCATGAACGGCATCGCGACAGGCTTCTTGGAGCCTGCGGTCGGGGTGGCTTCGAGCACCGACGGCACGTACCCGGCCATGTGCTTGTTCCACTCGTCGGCACCGGCGATGTCCTCGAGGGACCGCAGCGGCAAAGTCTGCGAGGCCTGCGCGACCTTGCTCCAGCCGATCTGTGCGACGTCCGGCGGATCGCCCGCTACGACGCCTGCCTGCAGCTTGGTCAGCGCGTCGGACGTCGGGACCGACTGCGGCTTCACCGTGATCTTCGGGTTGGCCGCCTGGAAGTTGTCGATCAGCTTCGCGATGCCGTCGCCCAGCGGGTTGGCCTGACCGTAGGTGTAGGACAAGAAGGTGATGGTCACCGGGTCGTCGGACTCCGGCGCCGGAGTCGAGTTGTTCTGGCCGCAGGCGGCGAGCAACGTGGTGACCGCGACGAGCACGATCCCCCATCCGGCCTTTCGGTCGGGGCGGTGCGAATTCATAGCAAGCTTTCTTCGTGAGGATGGGGCAGATGAATCGGGCAGCAGTTCCGAACAAAGTCTTCATCAGCCGGTTGTGTGCGGCAATGCGAAAACAGTTATTGATCC